>JBIOWS010000277.1:0-5886 GCA_044868745.1 Candidatus Polarisedimenticolia bacterium | reverse complement strand
ACCGATGCACGTGTTGAGAGGCATCGTGTAGCTTATGGACCAGATTCTGGCCATTCCCGGGTCGATGGTCTTCCGGCCGGACGCGAGGTCCACCTTCTGCCCGCAGCTTGACATCGCCGTGAGGTTGTAGGTGAACCTCACCCTCTGAGACGAGCAGTTATAGAACTGGCCGCCCAGGGCGATCGTGTTCCCGGGCGCGACGATGCCGGTACTGCTCATCGCGTGCATCGTCACGGTCGCACAAGCCGATTCAGGTGCGCCTACGACCGGAAGCGTGGCGAAGAGCATCGCCAGCGAGACAACGCTGACTGCCAGAGCTCGAAACTTCATGTCTGAACCTCCCAGGGGCCGAAGTGACCGTGGAGCCGCACTGCACGCACAGGTCGCCCTTGCCATGAGGTGAAGCAACGACGGTGCCAGTCAAAGAGCAAAAGGTAATCGGCTGAAGACAAGAAACTTGGATGCATTGATCTCGAGCGACTGCGGTCGAGCGAATACCTTACGGTAAGCGGGATCACGAAACAGCCCGCGCGACCGGAATCAGCCCGAATGATTTGCGCTCGCGACGGTCGCGTGACGGGCAGAGCTGTTAGGGAAATGCTAGAGAACCTGCTCATCGCCGGAGCGGCGGGCGCCGCGGAAAAACGACAAGGGCCGTTCTCCTTTCCGAGAACGGCCCTTTTTTTGATCGGGCGCGGGCTCTTGAACTCGCGCCGATGGCCTACTGTACTGTCACGGTCGTCGAGGCGGCCGAGAGGACCCCGCCGCCATCGTTCAGTTGCATGGTCGCCTCCCAGGGACCGGCGCACGTGTTGAGAGGCATCGTGTAGCTTATGGACCAGATTCTGGCCATTCCCGGGTCGATGGTCTTCCGGCCGGACGCGAGGTCCACCTTCTGCCCGCAGCTTGACATCGCCGAGAGGCTGTAAGTGAACCTGGCCCTGCCGGACGAGCAGTTATAGTACTTGCCGGCAAGTGCGATCGTGTTCCCGGGCGCGACCGTGCCGGTACTACTCATCGTGTATATGGTCACGGTCACGCAACCCGATTCCGGTGCGCCTATGGCCGGAAGCGTGACGAAGAGCATCGCCAGCGCGAGAGCGCAGACCGCGACGACTCGACACTTGATCATTAGAACCTCCCTGAAGGCTGAGTGATGACCGTCGGGCCGCCCTCCACACACGGGTCGCCCTCGCCATTGGATGAAGCAAGGGCGGTGCCAGCCAAGGTTCGAAAGGTAATCGGCTCAAGACTGAAGCCTTTGGATGCAGTGCTCGCGAGCGGCTGCCGTCGAGCAGTTACCTTGCGGTAAGCGGGATCTCAAAACGGTCGGTGTGGCCGAAATCAGGCCAAAAGACAGGCACTCCCGACGACCGCATGGCGTGGAGTGCTCTTCCGGAAATGGTTCGTTATGATTCCGGATATTCCGACCGAAAGCAGATTAAGGTGACTGGCACGATCAATTGTGCGGCAGGGACCGAGTCTCCTGCCACCTTCACGTGCATTTCGGCGACCCGATCGGATCGCCTCCGATGGCAGCAGCACGGTCACGGATCAGTCAGGGGTCGTCAGCAGCAAGAATTTTCGGAACGTCGTCGATGTCATTTCTGGAATCGGCGCAGAGATTCCCTGGCCGCCTGGCTCAGCTGCAAAACTTCGGGCATTTGGTGCCGACCTCGACAACTCACGTCACGTCCGATCTCTTCATGTGCTGTCGCCCGAGTTTCAGGACACTTCTTGTACTCAGGGACAGACAGGTTTCCGCGTGCCGAGCAGAGAGCGATCAGGAGAGGAGCCTTTCAACGCAGGTCCGCAACAGCCTCCCCGTTTTCCGCAACGATCACGTCCGCTCGCTTTTCGGGGATGCCGGCCCTCTCACCTCCGATCCGAACCCGCAACGGCCCCGCGGGAACATGCCGGATCGCCGGCTCCCCCTCGCGCGCGAGATCGAAATGGCTTTCGAGGAGGATGTCGATCCCGTCCATATTCTCGATGCGCAGCATGTATCGACTGCGGGCGGCCTCGACGCTTTCGACCTGCGGCGGCAGGAGGAGACGGAGCGTGCCGCCGGGCGTCAGGGAGACTGCCACTTCATGACGGTCGTCCCGGAGTTCGACCCTCCGGTAACCGGGAGCGTACCCCAGAACATAGGCGGAGGCGGACCCCTCATCGGGGCGGAGGAGGTCGAGCCTTGGCCCGGCGCCGCACGCGCTCGTACGGTTGACCTCCCCGAAAAATGATACGCAGTCGGGTTTCAGTGACGCCCCGGTCGCCGCGTCGATGGCCTTCACGATGAGCGTGATCGCGGGCCTCATTTCGAGCCGGAGATCGCTGCCCGACGTTTCGACACGGACCTCCAGGGGTTGCTCCATCCTGTACCCCTCCGCGGAGGCGCTCACGGCATACGTCCCGGGATCCATCAGGGGAACGCGAAAGCGCCCGGCTTCATCGCTCTCGACTTGCGCCTGAGGAGATGAGCTGTAAGGGATCATTTCGCCGTCGTCGCCTTCAACGAAGCCGTTCAAGCCACCTGTGGGGCCCTCCAGGCTCGCGACGGAGACGGTGCCCCGCAGGCCCGCGCCGGTGTTGAGGTCCACGATCGTTCCACCAAGCCAGAGATCGGGGATCTCGAGGTCAAGCCTCTGCTCCGCCGCCGCTTCATCCAGCGTGGTCCGACGCCCGACGATCGTCCGACCCTCCCACACCAGCGTCAATCCGTACCTGCCGGGAAGGATGCCGCGGGCCTCGTAGAAGCCGTCCTCGCGCGCCCGGATTGTGACCGCGGGGTCGGCCACAGAGTGCGCGCCCGTGGCGCCGTCGCCCGAGAGACCCAGCGTGATGAGCGCCCCCGAAGCGGGGGCGCCGCGGCTTGTGACGACCCCGTAGAGCCTCACGCCGCGGCCGAAGTCGCGGACCGTCGTCTCGCCCTGGCGAACGGTCACGAGCGCCGTTTCGGACCCCTCGAACGCTCCAGGGAAGTCCGCCTTGCGGAGAACGCTTTCGCCCGGCGGAACCCCGTCGAGGCGGTAGTGCCCCTCGGTGTCGGCGAGCGTCACCCGCCCGTCATCCTGGAGGAGCACCTCGGCTCCCTGAATCGGGGCGCCGCCTCGGCCGTAGACGATCCCTTCGACCGATCCTCCCCGCGCGAGCCGGATCTCGAGCGTGCCCGCGGCATCCGGGTCGACGTCGCTGAGGATCTTCGTGACGTAGTGGGGATGCTCCACGCGCAGGACGGTCCGTCGGTCGAGTCCTCCGACACGGAATCGCCCTTCGACGTCGGTCAGGACCGCCTCCCCATCCCCCGGCCTCACGACGGCACCGGCGACCGGCGCGCTTCCCTCGCCGTCGAGCACGACCCCATCGACCGCGCCCCCCGCGTCGACGGCGACCGTGATCGAATCCGGGGAGGTGGCGCGCGCTTCAACTTCCACCCTCTCGGCCGGCCTGTACCCCCGGGCTCTCACCGCCAGAGCGTACCTCTGCGGCCGCAATCCTGTTAATTCGAAGCGTCCCTCCGGGTCCTCGAAGACAGTGCGCGTCTCCTCGGTGCGCCACTTCTCTGCCACCACCCGTCCATTCTCCTCCTGAGGCGCGATGTCGATCGAAAAGACGGGAACCGGATTTCCGCTCCCGGCGTCGACGGCCCGACCGGTAATCCTTCCGGGCCGGGTTAGGACCACGCGCAGATCCCCGAGACCTGGGCGGACTGCACTCAGGGCCTCTGGGAAAAACCCGCGTGCCTGGACCTGGATCTCGGCCTCCCCGTCAGAGAGCCCCGAGAGGAGGAAGCGCCCCTCGCCGTCGCTCTCGGCTCCGACCGTGAGTCGGCGACCTTCCTCGTAGAAGCGCGCCCGCACTCCCGCTCCCCTCACCGGCGTGCCTGTTTCGTCGAGCACCCTGCCCGCCACGCTTGAACCCGGCTCGAGCGTGATGGAACCGACGTCGCTCGTCTGGCCGGCCCGCACAGCCACGCCACGCACCGTCACCGGCCGGAGCCCCGGTGCGCGCACGCGCAGCACAAAGGTCCCTCCCGGGAGACCGCGCAGCCGCAACACACCGTCCTGGTCCGACTGATCCGGCACGTCGAGAAGGTCGAGGTCCGGTTCGTCGTCGCTCATGGGCTCGGCGACAGCTCCGCCGACCGGCCGCTGCTCCAGGTCGAAAAGCGTCAGACGAATCTCCCCGGCGCGATCCAGCCTGACCTGGGCTTCGACCAACTCGACCTCCGGGGTCAGGATGATCGACCGGGGCGCGAAGCCACCCCGACGGAGAACGATCCGGTGGCGCACCCCGCGCTCGAGCGGATCCAGGGCGAGCCTCCCCTGGTCGTCGCTCGTTGCACGCAGGCCTACGATCCGCTCGCGATCGACCTCCGAGAAGATACGACCATTCTCCCCCTCGGTGCGGACCCGCGCCTCAACACCGCCGAGCGGGCGACCGTCGGACTCCATCACCTTCACCCGAATCATCGCCGTGCGGTGGGGCGCCACCTCGACCCAGCGCGCCTCTCCTTCCCCAAGCGACAGCGGCCGTTCGATCGGCACAAAGCGATCGGCCACCACCGCCAGGCGCAAGGGGGCCGGGGGGAGACCCTTCAACTCGAAGATCCCTCGGGCATCAGAAGTGGCCTCCGCAAGATTGCGGCCGCCCTTTCCGGCCTCCCGGATCATCACGCGCGCGCCCGCAAGTCCGACGTCGTCCGCGACGACGCGGCCGCGCACGATGGCGGGGCGCAGCAGTACGACCTTGACCGGGCCCGCAGCAGAAGGCCGCAGCGGACCGGACCATGGCAGGAATCCGGGCGCCGTGACGACAAGCGTCCCATCCTCCAAGCGCAACTCGGCACGTACCGGGGTTCCGTCCATATCGACAACGCTTATCGCCGGAGTCCCGGCGGCGGTCGCCGCCAGGAGCACGAACGGATACAAGAACCTTGGACGCATACGAAGGAGAGTCCTCTGTTGGGATTTCCGCCGCGTACGACCCGGCAGGGCGAAGCGGCGGACTATGCAACATGGCACGCACGGATCACCCTGGCCACCAAATCGAGCAATGGCTGTGCCAGGTCGGCCACGGGGAGTCATCGGCCGCGATGATGGAGAAAGAGGATGTCGCGATCGGTCTCGAGCGCTTCCGGAAAGTGTCTATTGAACTTCCGGATATTTTGTTCGTTAGCCACGGAGACAGCCGGCTATTCGATCTCAGTTTTCCAGGCGAAGCGCTGACGGTGAAGACGCTCGGTGGGTAATACCTCGGTGACAGGGTCGAGGTCGAGGATTCCGTGTCGCTTATGGTGGCGCCGACCGGCGTCCCCGCCAACCTTGGCCAGAAGGCCGGCGCGGCGCTCGGGCGGAGCGATGCCGCGGTCGCGCCCCGGTACACGCGCGTGCTCAGCCAGGCAGCGGCCCGCGGTGATGGTCACGCTCTCCGGGTAGAGCCACAACAAGCCGGGGAGCCCGATCGCCTCCGGAGGCATCGAGTAGCGGCACCCCTGGAATTCGACGACGCCTGGGGGACGGACCACCACCGGGAACCGCAGGGCGTACTCGGCGGGCGGGATGGCGAGCGGCCGCAGGCGCTCCCGATCTGCGGGGAGGCGCGACAGGGCCGTCACGCCGGTGGCGCGGCAGAGATGGACCGTGTTGACCTCACTGTGCCAGTCGGCCAGCTGCGCCACCAGGTCGTCACGATCCTGGAAACGTCGGACCTTGAAAAAGCTGCCCTTGACGAAGCTCACCAGCGGTTCGACCGCGCGCCTTTCCTGACCAGGGCTCGGGGTCCATAGCTCGGGAGCGAAGCGGTAGTCAACGGCAACCTGGCCAAACGTTGCGTTCCACTCGATGCGCTGGCCGTTTCGGTCCAGGGTCAGGGTGCGGGGATTTTCGA
>JBIOWS010000276.1:0-5935 GCA_044868745.1 Candidatus Polarisedimenticolia bacterium | reverse complement strand
GGGAGGCCGTCCAGGGCAGGCCGCGGGTCGCCAAGGGACCCGGGACATCGCGCGCATGGCGATGATGGCTCCGCCGGAGAGTTGGGCGCGGTGACCCGCGAGACGCTTCAGGCGGGACGGCAGGCGGTGCTCGATCTCATGCGGGCGCCGGCCTACAAACCCGCCACCCTCCAAGCCCTCATCCATCTCCTGAAAATCGACAGGACCCGCCGAGGGGGCTTCAAGCGGCTGCTACGGGACATGCTGAGCGAGGAGGAGATCATCAAGGTCAATCGCGATCGCTACGCGGCGACCGGTCCCAAGAAGGCCCCCGCAGGCCGGCGGCTCATGACCGGGAGGCTGATTCGACACGCTCGCGGGTTCGGCTTCGTGACCCCCGAGGCCGGCGGCCGGGACATCTTCATTCCTCCTCGGTCCGTCGGCGACCTCCTCGATGGAGACCGGGTGGCGGTGCGCATCGTCAGGGACGACGGACAGGGGAGAGCCGAGGGGGAGATCGTCCGGGTCCTCGAGCGATCCCGCAAGAGGGTGATGGGCGTGTACCGATCGCGAGGCGGGAGGGGGAGCGCAGGCCACGTGCAGGCGTACGATCGGCTGTTCGAGACCGACATCCGGATTCCCGAGGGGGAGTCGAGCCGGGTGGAGGACGGGATGGTCGTCGGTGTCGAGATCACGCACGCTCCCGACGGCCAGCGCGGCGCCATCGGGCGGATCGTCGAGGTCCTGGGGCACCCGGACGAGCCGGGGATGGACCTCAGGACGATCATCCGGAAGTACGACCTCCGCGAGGCGTTCCCGCCGGACGTCCAGAGCGAGGCGGCGGTGATCCCGGACGTGGTGCCGGAGGAGGAGATCCGGCGCCGCGAGGATTTCCGCGCTCTGCCGATCGTGACGATCGACGGCGAGACCGCCATGGACTTCGACGACGCCGTCCTGGTCCGCAGGGACGCCCAGGGCACCTACGAGCTGCAGGTCCACGTCGCCGACGTCTCCCACTACGTCAGGGCGTCGGGTCCTCTCGACCGGGAGGCCTACGAACGGGGGACCAGCGTCTACTTCCCCGGCACGGCGATCCCGATGCTGCCCCACAAGCTGAGCAACGGCATCTGCTCCCTCAATCCCGGGGTCGACAGGCTGGTCCAGTCCTGCGTGATGACCATCGACCGCCACGGTCGGGTGACGTCACACCGCTTCGCGCAGGGTGTGATCTGCTCGGCGGCGCGCATGACCTATACGGACGTGGCGAAGATCCTCGTCGATGGCGATCCGGAGACGACGGAGCGCCACCAGACGCTTGTGCCGACGTTCCGCCTGATGGAGGAGCTGTGCAAGGTGCTGAACGAAAAGCGGCGCCGGCGCGGCAGCATCGATTTCGATCTGCCGGAGCCCGAGATCCTGCTGGCGGCGACGGGCGAGATGACCGGGATCGTCCCGCTGGAGCGCAACATCGCCCACCGGCTGATTGAGGAGTTCATGCTGGCTGCCAACGAAACGGTGGCGGCCCACCTCTGGCGCGCCCGCGTCCCCTCCCTGTATCGCATCCACGAACGCCCGGACCCGAAGAAGCTGGAGGAGTTCGACGCGGTGGCCAAGGCGTTCGGATACCGCCTGCCGCGCCCCTTCACCTCGATCGAGCCGGCCGCCTTCCAGGCGATCGTGGAGTTGGCGAAGGGAAGGCCGGAAGAGCGCTTCCTGTCGCGCCTGATGCTCCGATCGATGAAACAGGCGCGCTACTCGGAGAAACGGGACATCCACTTCGGCCTGGCGACGTCCTGCTACACCCATTTCACCTCGCCCATCCGGCGCTACCCCGACCTGGTCGTGCACCGTCTCCTGAGGCGGAGTCTTTCGGGCAAAGCGCTGACGGACCGCGAGCGCCGCGACCTGGACGGGTTCCTCCCCGAGGCGGCCCAGCGGTCGTCGCGCATGGAGAGAAACGCCGACGCGGCGGAGAACGAGCTGATCGAATGGAAGAAGACCGCATTCATGGCGGAGCGGCTGGGCGAGGAGTTCGACGGCTTCATCGTCTCCGTGCACCCCTGCGGCTTTTTCGTGGAGCTGCGGGAGTATTTCATCGACGGCCTGGTGCGGATCGACTCGCTCCGCGACGACCGCTACCGGTTCCTCGAGAAGAAGCAGATCCTGAAGGGGGACCGTCACGGCCGCGTGTTCAAGCTGGGGGACCGCGCCCGGGTTCGGGTGGATCGCGTGGACCAGTTCCTCCTCCGCCTTGATTTCTCGCTGGTCGAGGCGGGCGGACCGGCTCGTGGGCCGACGGGCGCGCGTCGCCCCGGGCGCTAGGGAATGCCGCGCGGTTACAAGTTCTTCGACCACACGGCCGACGTGGGCGCCTTAGTGCGCGGAGCCACGCTCCCGCGGCTGTTCGAGAACGCCTCGCTTGCCCTGTTTGACTTGCTGTGCGACCGGCGAACCGTGCGACCGCGCCGCCGTGTCCTCCTGCATGTCGCCGGCTCGGGGCTCGACGACCTTCTGGTCCGCTGGCTCTCGGAGCTTCTGTTCCGCCACGGGACTGAGGGGTGGGTGTTTTCTTCTTTCAAGGTGGAGAAGGTGGACCGGGCGCGCTGCCGGGTGCGCGGTGTGGCGCGAGGCGAGATGCTCGATCGCCCGGGTCACGCTCTGCGGCGGGAGGTCAAGGCGGTGACCTACCACCAGCTGCGCATCGAACGCGCGCGGGGCGCCTGGAGCGTGCGGATCATCTTCGACGTCTAGGCCGGTCGAATATAATGAGACCCGGCGCTGCCGGCGCCGGTTGAGGATCCGCGCTATGGCCGAAGCCGCACCCATCCCGATCGAGCCGATCGACGCATGCCGCTACCGGATCCCGCGGCACGGGAAGATGAACGTCCCGGGGATCGTCTACGCCGATGAGCGGCTCATGGCGGCGATCCGGCAGGATCAGGCACTCCAACAGGTGGTAAACGTCGCCTGCCTGCCGGGGATCGTCCGCGCCTCGCTGGCGATGCCGGATATCCACTGGGGGTATGGCTTCCCGATCGGCGGCGTCGCGGCGTTCGATGCGGACGAGGGGGTGATCTCGCCCGGGGGTGTCGGCTACGACATCAACTGAGGCGTGCGCCTTCTGCGCTCAGGTCTGAGCGCCGGGGAGGTCGGAGGACGGCTTCGCGATCTGGTCGAAGCGCTGTTCCGCAACATCCCGACGGGCGTCGGGTCTCACCGCAAGGACTTCCGGCTGGACCGCAAGCGGGAAGAGGCCCTGCTACGCGAGGGGGCTGCGTGGGCGGTCCGCAGCGGTTTCGGGCAGCCGGATGATCTCCTGTACATCGAGGAAGGGGGACGGCTCGAGGGGGCCGAGCCTGCCTTCGTCTCCGAGCGCGCCCGGGAGCGCGGTCTCGTGCAGCTCGGGACGCTCGGTTCAGGGAATCATTTCGTCGAGGTGCAGCGGATCGGCGAGATCTACGACGAGGTGGCGGCGCGCGTCCTGGGGCTCGAGCCGGAGGGCATCACCATCTCCATCCATACCGGGTCGCGCGGCCTCGGCTACCAGGTGTGCGACGACTTTATCCAGGTGATGCTGCGCGCGGCGCGCACCTACGGCATCGAGCTCCCCGACCCCCAGCTCTGCTGCGCTCCGCTCAAATCCGAGGAAGGGCGACGCTACCTCGGGGCGATGTATGCCGCGGCCAACTTCGCCTTCGGCAACCGACAGCTGATCACGCACTGGGTACGCCAATCGTTCCAGGAGGTTTTCCGCAAAGGGCCGAAAGACCTGGCGATCGAGGTGGTCTACGATGTCTGTCACAACATCGCCAAGTTCGAGACCCACCGTGTCAACGGCGAAAAGCGCAGGCTGTGCGTGCATCGGAAGGGGGCGACGCGCGCTTTTCCTCCCGGCCACCCGCAGACCCCCGAGGCTTATCGGGAGGTGGGCCAGCCGGTCCTGATCCCCGGTGACATGGGGCGCTACTCCTTCGTCCTGGTGGGGACCCACCAGGCCCTGCAGGAAACGTTTGGGTCAACCTGTCACGGGGCGGGACGTCAGCTCAGCCGCAGAGCCTCCAAGAGGGCGGCGCGCGGCCGTTCCATCACGCGCGAGATGGAGGATCGGGGGATCGTCGTGCGCGCCGACGGCTACGCCACTCTGGCGGAGGAGATCCCGGAGGCCTACAAGGACGTCGCCGACGTGGTGGACGTCGTGCACCGGGCCGGTATTTCGGCCAGGGTCGCCAGGCTGGTGCCGATGGGGGTCATCAAGGGATGAGCGCGATCCCGCGGGCAGGCGTCAGGCGTGCGACTCGGCTCGCACCGTGCGCCTGGACGGCCGATCGCCGCGCTCCGCGGCGCGGCCGGCCTGCGGCCTGCGCGCGGGGAGCAGGGCGCCCTCGAGGACTTCGTCCACCATCCTGACGAAACGGAACTGGAGCTTGCTCTGCACTTCCTTCGGGATCTCCTCCAGGTCCTTCTCGTTCTCCGCCGGCAGAATGATCGTCTTGATCCCGGCACGGTGCGCCGCCAGCACCTTCTGCTTGATCCCGCCGACCGGAAGGACCTTGCCGCGCAGGGTGATCTCGCCGGTCATCGCCGTGTCCGGGCGACATGGACGCCCCGTCAGGAGCGACGCGAGGGCGGTGGCGATCGTCACGCCGGCCGAGGGGCCATCCTTAGGGATGGCGCCGGCCGGGACGTGCACGTGCAGGTCGCTCCGCTCGTAAAAGTCGCGGGCGATTCCGAGCTCCGAGGCCCGGCTGCGGACGTAGGACAGCGCGGCCTGGGCCGATTCGCGCATCACCTCACCGAGCTGTCCGGTCAGGGTGATCGACTTGCCGCCCGGCATGCGGGTCGCCTCGATGAATAGAATCTCGCCGCCGTAGGGGGTCCAGCTCATGCCGATGGCGACTCCCGGCGCGCTGGTCCTCTCGGCGACCTCGGCCGAAAAGCGCGCGGGGCCAAGGAAGCCGGCGATGTCATCAACCCCGATCTTCACCCGCTCGGTGTTCCCATCGGCGCGGCGCAGGGCGAGCTTGCGGCAGATCTTGGCGATTTCCCGCTCCAGATTTCTCAATCCGGCCTCCATCGTGTACCCGGAGACGATGCGGGACAGGGCCGCGTCGTTGAACTCCACTTCGCCGCTCGGGATGCCGTTCTCGATGCACTGCCTCGGGATCAGGTAGCGCCGGGCGATGGCGAGCTTCTCCTCCTCCGTGTAACCGGGCAGCTCGAGCACCTCCATCCGGTCCCGCAACGGCGCGGGGATGGTGTCGAGGATGTTCGCCGTCGTGATGAACAGCACTCTCGAGAGATCGACCGGCACGTCGAGGTAATGGTCCTGGAAAGCATGGTTCTGCTCGGGGTCGAGAACCTCCAGGAGGGCGGAGGAGGGGTCCCCTCTGAAGTCGTAACCGAGCTTGTCGACTTCGTCGAGCATGAAGACCGGGTTGCGGGTGCCGCAGCGGCGGAGGCCCTGGATGATCTGGCCCGGGAGCGCGCCGACGTAGGTGCGCCGGTGGCCCCGGACCTCGGCCTCATCGCGCACGCCTCCGAGCGAGAGCCGGTGGAAGGCGCGTCCCATGGCTCTGGCGATCGATCGGCCGAGCGAGGTCTTGCCGGTGCCGGGCGGCCCCACGAAGCAGAGGATCGGGCCCTTGGAGTCGGCCTTGATCTTGCGGACCGCGAGGAACTCCAAGATACGCTCCTTGACCTTCTCGAGGTCGTAGTGGTCCTCGTCCAGCACACGTCGCGCCTCGGCCAGGTCGATCTTGTCCTCCGTCTGTTTCGACCAGGGCAGGGCGATCAGCCAGTCGAGGTAGGTGCGACTCACGACCTGCTCCGCGGCCCCGGGGGGCATGGTGCGCAGTCGGTTCAGCTCGCGCTCGGCCGCCTCCTGAACCGCCTTGGGCATGCCGGCCTCCTTGATCTGCTTCTGGAGCCCCTGGATCTCCGCCTCGTTGTCGTCCCC
>JBIOWS010000275.1:0-5458 GCA_044868745.1 Candidatus Polarisedimenticolia bacterium | reverse complement strand
CCGCCGACACCCAGATGACGAGCTGCAGCAGTCCGGCCGCCCCCAGGCCGAACAACTTGCCGAACAGCAGCTGATCGGGCGTCACCGAGGAGAGGATGATCTCGATCACCCGGCTCTCTTTCTCCTCGGAGACTCCCTGCACCAGATACCCCGCGCTGGTCATGAGCGACATGAACAGTAAGACGGAAAACGCACCGGGGATGGCGAGCCGGGCGATGCGCATCGCCATCTCGAGGGGCTGGAGCGTGCCGTCCTCGCGCAGCACGAAAGTCGATGAGGCGGTCGCGTCCACCGGCGTCTCCACGCGGGCGCGCACCTCGTGCGGCAGTCGGTCAGCCAGCAGCGAGCCGCTCAGGAGCCTCCGAAGCGCTCGATCGAGCCGTGCCTGGCTGATCCCGAAGGCGCTGTTGTCCGCTTGGTAGGTCTCCACCGCTCCGCTTCCCAGGTATCCGGGAGGGATCAGGTAGAAGCATCCGATTGTCCCCTTCCCGAGCGCCTCGAGCGCCTCCGCGCGCGACGCGAAGGGGCGGAAATCCACGCTTGGCGCGGGGCTCTCCAGGAGGCGTTCGGTCAGGCGGGCGCGCAGCCGGGACGTCTCCCCTCCTGCGGGCCGGGCCGCTGCCGCGTCCATGTGGACGACACCGGCGAGATCCACGATCCCGATCGGCTTCCGGTAGGCGCCGGTTTTGGCCATGACCAGGGCCGGAATCAGGGCGAAGAGGCCGACGTAGAGGGCGGCGAACAGCGGCATGCCGAAGGTGACGATCAGGTAGGACCGGCGCCTGACAGTCGACAGGAACTCCCGCATCGCGACGACGCCGATCTTGTTCACGGGCTCTTCTTTCCGGCCTGGACCGTGCGGATGAAGATCTCCTCCACGGGGGTCCGGGCCACCTCGAAGTGTTGGAACACGACTCCTTTCTCCAGCAGAGCGACCATCAGATCGCGCGGCCGGAACCGCTCGCGCAGGAGCACCTTGCGGAGCCTTCCCTGCCGCTCGACCCGGAGCACCCCCGGCAGCCCATGCAGATCGGCCTCGGCGTCCACCAGAACGGACGCTTCGCCGTACCGGCGCCGGATCTCCTCCAGGTCGCCGTACAGAACGAGGCGCCCGCAGTCGATCATCGCCACGCGGTCGCACAGCTCCTCCACCATCGGCATCTGGTGGGTGGACAGGACGATCAGGCAGCCGGCGCGGCTCCGCTCCCTCAGGAGGGCCTTGACCAGAACGGTGTTCAGCGGGTCGAGACCGGAGAACGGTTCGTCCATGACGACGATCTCCGGATCGTGCAGGAGGGTCGCCGCGATCTGCACCTTCTGCTGCATCCCCTTCGACAGGCCGTCAATCCGGCGCGCCTCCACTCCGGGCAGCTCAACCCGCTCGAGCCAGCGGCTGGCATGATCCTTCGCCGTCCTCCTATCCAGACCCTTCAGCATGCCGAAGTAGATCAAGGCGTCCAGCACCTTCTCCTTTCGGTACAGCCCGCGTTCCTCGGGCAGGTACCCGAATCGGTCCCGGTCGCGCGGCAGGAGCGGGCGGCCGTCCAGGAGGATTTCCCCGGAGTCCTGCGCGATGATGTCCAACAACATCCGGATGAGGGTGGTCTTCCCCGCCCCGTTCGGTCCCAGGAGACCGAAGACTTCGCCGGATCGAACTTCGAAGGTGAGGTCGTCGACCGCGACCGTGGAAGAGTAAGCTTTGCGGAGATGTGAGAACGTGAGGGTGCGCACGGCGGGGACGCGCGGACCTCCTGCCGCGTTCGGGAAAAGGCGGGCATTATACCAGCGCCGGAGTGCCCGCCGTCGCGTCGGAACCGAGACCCCGGCCCGCCGTCCTTGCGATTCTGGCCACTAACCTGCGACAATAGGCGGCGCCAGGGAAACGGCGTTGCAATCCGCAAAACAGCTGGACAGGCGCAAGAGACAACAGGCATGAATCGATCCACCCCGCAGACCGCCTCCGCGGCCCGGCCGTCCCGTCCGGCCGACCAGCCATTCCCGTATCCGCCGCGGCGCCAGTTCGTGGAGCCCGATTGGCGCCGCTTCCCCGCCTACAGGGACGTGACTCCAAAGGAATGGGAGAGCGCCCTCTGGCAGCGCAAACACACGATCAAGAACCTGAAGGAGTTGGCCCGGGCCTTGGGGAGCCATCTGCCGGAGGCGCTGCTCCAAAGCATCGAGAGAGATCAGCGTGAACGGGCGACGATGTCGCTTCTCGTGCCGCCCCAGATGATCAACACGATGAACGAAAAGGACCTGTGGACCGACCCGGTCCGGCGCTATATGCTGCCGGCCTTCGACGACCGGAACCCGGACTGGCCGAGCCACCCCAGGGCGCAGCGCGACAGCCTGCACGAGGCCGACATGTGGGCGGTCGAGGGGTTGACGCACCGCTACCCGACCAAGGTCCTGGCCGAGCTCCTGTCCACCTGCCCGCAATACTGCGGCCACTGCACGCGCATGGACCTGGTCGGCAACGACGTCCCGCAGGTCGAGAAGCACCGCTTCGAAATTCCGCCGAAGGACCGCTATGAAAGAATCCTCGAATACCTGCGGCGGACTCCCTCGGTGCGCGACGTGGTCGTCTCGGGCGGGGACGTGGCGAACCTGCCGATTTCAGTGCTGGTGAACTTCGTCTCGGCGCTCATGGGCATCCCGAGCCTCCGCGACATCCGCCTGGCCACCAAGGGACTGATGGGCCTGCCACAGCATTTCCTGCAGGACGACGTCCTCAGGGGGTTCGAGCGGCTGGCGAGCCAGGCACGGGAGCGCGGGGTGGACATCGCCGTGCACACCCACGTGAACCACGCCGCCTCCCTCACGCCGCTCGTCGGACGGGCGGTCCGGAAACTCCTCGACCTGGGGTACCGCGACGTGCGCAACCAGGGGGTGCTGATGCGGGGCGTGAATGCCAGCCCGGGGGACCTGCTCGACCTCTGTTTCACGCTTCTCGACCACGTAAAAATAATGCCGTACTACTTCTACATGTGCGACATGATTCCCAACTCCGAGCATTGGCGTCTGGCGGTACACGAGGCCCAGCAGCTGCAGCACGACATCATGGGGTACCTGCCCGGCTTCGCCACGCCGCGCATCGTTTGCGACGTGCCCATGGTCGGCAAGCGCTGGGTGCACCAGGTCAAGGAGTACGACCGCGAGAAGGGGATCTCCTACTGGACCAAGAACTACCGCACGGGGATCGAGTCCGACGACGCCGACGCCCTGACGCGGCGCTACGAGTACTACGACCCGATCTACACCCTGCCGGAGTCCGGTCAGGCCTACTGGCAAACGCAGCGCGCCCGTCCCTGACCCTCCGGGCACCCCCTGTGCTAGACTCACCCTCCCACTGCCAGCGGCGGCCCCGCGCGTGCGCCCATAGCTCAGTTGGATAGAGCGTCGGACTACGAATCCGAAGGTCGCAAGTTCGAATCTTGCTGGGCGCACCATTCCCTCCCGTCGGGGGTCTGGCGCGCGCCGGACCACTCGTCGTAGACTCGGCCTCTTCGAACGACCAAGGTGCATTCCCGGCCTGTGAGGAGGCGACGATGATCTCATACCGGTTCGGCGGATTCTTGATCGTCATGGCCTGCGGAGTGGCGGGGGCGGCCTGCACCCCTCCCCCCGCGCCGCCCGCGACCGTCGACCCGGTGAAGGCCGGGCTTCTCCTGTTCAACGACGAGTCCCTGTCGGGCAGCGGCAAGGTTGCCTGCGCCACGTGCCATCCGCGCGGCGGTCACACCGACAACAAGACCTATGTCGGGCTCGACGTGGTGCCGGACGGACAGCCGGACGGCCGCAGCGTGCCGCTCCTTTGGGGGGTGAAGGATACGGCCCCCTATTCCTGGGCAGGTGGAAAAACCCTGAAGGAGAACATCAAGGGGATCATCGTCAACAGAATGAAGGGGAAGGAACCGACCGACCGGCAGCTCGAGGAGCTGGCCGCCTACCTGGACTCTCTCGATTTCCCACACAACCCCAATCTCAACCCCGACGGATCGCCCTCCGGGGAGGCGCCGGAGGCGGCGAGGCGCGGCTACCAGGTCTACCTCAAGGCCTCCTGCAACTCGTGCCACGTGCCGCCCGTGTTCGCCAAGGCGGACAACGAGGACATCGGCAGCGGCGGGTCGTTCAGCGTTCCCTCGCTGCGCGGCCTGTCGACGACGGCTCCGTACTTCCATGACGGTCGGTACCCTAGCCTGAGATCGCTGGTTCCGGCGAAGCTCAAGTACCTCAAAGACCTCGGCTCGACTGAGAAGTTCACCCCGCAGGAGGTCGAGGACCTGCTGGTGTATCTGGGCACTCTTTAGCAGGGCGGCGGGCTAGCGGATTTCTTCCTTGCGGAACCATCCCGGCCACTGGATGAAGCCGCTGTTGGAGAAGACGATGTCGCAGTCGAACGAGTTGGTGGGGCCGACCTTGCCCAGCCCGTCGTATTGGCCGTCGGTGGAGTAGGAGACCAGGATGTATTCCCTGCCTTCGCGGTCGGTATGGTATTGGAAGGGGGTCCCCCAGGCGTCCTTCAGCCGGATTCCCTGGAGCGAGTCCGGAGGGAGCTGCTTCGCGAGGCAGGCTGCGACATCTTTGAAATCGAAGCAGACGGGGTAGCGTCCTTCCTTCTTGCTGGCCCACTCGTCGATCAGGCCGCCGATCCGCTTCAAATCGGCCATCGTCCGGCGCTGGTTACCGAAGGCGAAAGCCTCCCCCAGACCCAGGGCGTTCGCCTGCTTCTGGGACATCGACTCGCCCATCACTCCGGTCAGCATCAGCATCCTGATGAAGGTCTTCGCGCCGGGATCGGCCGCGACTCGGCTGGCCACGAGAGCCTTGCCGCGATCGTCCACCATGATTTTCTGCACCAGGTGACTGGCCGCCTCCTCGTCCTTCAGGATCCGGTCGATCACGACGGCCCGATCGGTGGGGGGGCCGATCAGACGATCGATCACCTCCTGGCGCATGGCAGGGTTGGACACCAGGGCCTCGATGACCGCCTTGCGCTTGGCGTCGTCGGCGAGATAGCTGCTCGGCTTCAGGCAGGCGGACTGGGCCACGGCGGCGAGGAGTAGAGCGAACCATGCGAAGCGTTTGGCGATCATCTGAGGACCTCCCGGTAGCCCAAATTTATGCCGCCAGAATCGGCGGTCAAGCGCCACGACCGGATGGAGCCGGAAAGCGGTCTGCATCGCCCGCCTGCGGCGCAGCCTCCGCCCGACACGCGGTGTCGATGCACCGGCGCCGGCTCTCCACAGGCTGACAGCCGGCGCGATCAAAGTACAGTTTGGTCATTGGAACTGGGTCGGCCCGGCCTCGATTACGGTGAGTGCCCGCGGCGCCCCCTCGCACCGGCCGCCCGCGGGACGTGGCCGGGCCGACTCGTGGGATGACGGCAGGAGGTCCCATGGACAAGCCCCCCGCTCGACCAGCAGCGAAACAAGCCTCGGCTTCTCCCTCCCGATCC
>JBIOWS010000274.1:0-10214 GCA_044868745.1 Candidatus Polarisedimenticolia bacterium | reverse complement strand
CAGACCCGGCCGAGGCGGCGGAACCCGCGTCGCCGTCCGCCGAGGCCGGAGGGATCGGCATGGCGATCACGGCACATCCGGCGGCGCCTGTCCCCGGTGGAGAGGAACGCGCCGGTGCGTTCCCGATCCCCCCCGGCTTACAAAGCCCCTCGAGCGAGGCGCGTTGTTACGTCCTGATCCGCGTCGGACGAGCCGATCTGGAGAACCCCGGGGTGCTCGATGCCCCTTTCGCCAGGGCGAACGAGAAGGGATTGCGCATCGTGGCGCGACTGGAGTACGAGGGATGGAGCCCCCCGGCGTCGCCGGAGGCCGCCAGATCCGACCCCCAGGTCGAGGAGTGGATTGCGCAGGTCGGCGCCCTCGCCCGCCGTGCGGGCGACCGGGTGTACGCCTACCAAATCCTCGACGCGCCGGCCGCACGCTTGGCGCCGAGGGCCTACGCTTACCTGCTCAAGAGGGCAGCGGTCGCGATCCGATCCGCCGGCCGGGGCGGGCGGATCGTCTCGGGGGGGATGAGGGCGGAGGATGGGGCGTGGGCGCGGGAGCTGTTCGCCGCGGACGCGGCGCCCTACCTCGATGTCCTCGCCGCGGCCGACGCCGCCTCGCTCTCCTCTGTCGCCGAAATGCGCGATGCTCTGCATCCGCGCGCGGCGATCTGGGTCACCGACTCGGGCGTCGTTCCGGACGCTCTCCGCGCCTCGGCGACGCGCGTCTACCTGGAATCGTACGCCGGAGGAGCCGAGGTCATCCTCTTCGCCGCCCCTGCGGGGCCGGCCGCATCCGAGCTCGGGGGCTTCCTCGCCTGGCTGCGCTCCGCGTTCCCGCCCGGCCTGGGGCCGGCCGCGTCCGCGGCGCTCCCCTTCGATCCCGGCTCGGCGACCTGGGGACCGGGGGCCGCCGAGAAGGCCTCGATCGAGGCCCTCGAGTTCTTCGATCCCGTGCGCCGGGAAGGTGTGGCCGCCTACCGCGCCGCGTCTCCTCCTCCGAGCGGCCCGGTGCACCTGGTCCTGAAGTCGCCGGTCGAATCGCTCCGCTTGCTCGACCCGGATAAGGAGACCGACACGCTCATCGCCTCCGCCGCCCCGGCCGGCGGCATCATCTTCGTGCCTGTCCAGACCGATTACTTCCTGCTTCGATACCGCGTCCCCGTGGCGGCCGTCCCCGTGCAGGAGAGCGTCCGCGTCGGGGAGGCCTCCAGCCTGTCGGCGGAAGAGATCATCGCACGCGAGCGCCAGTTCCGCGCCGCGCAGGACGCTCGGCTGCGTCACTACGAGGCGCGCGCCGTCGTGGCCCTGCACTACCGGGTCGCCCTCGTCGCCGAGTCGATCGACGTGGTGACCGAAAACCGTCTTTACGTCCACCAGGGGAAGCAGGACTACGAGCAGACCGACCTGCGCGTCGACGGCGTTCGCTGGCGCGGCAAGAGCCCGCCCCACCTGCCCTTCTTGCAGCCGGACAAGGTGAAGGAGGTCCCCCTCGATATCGCCCTCGATGAAGAGTACAGATACGTGCTCCTGGGCCGGGACCGGGTCGACGGTCGCGACTGCTACGCCCTGTCGTTCGAGCCGATCGCCAGGGACCGCAGTCTGTACGAGGGGCGGGTGTACATCGATTCCGCCCTGTTCACGCGCCTCCGCATGGAGGCGGTGCAGAACGGCCTCAAGGACCCTTTGCGCTCGAATCGCGTGATCTACCGCTTCGGCCCCGTCGGAGCGGACGGGGAGACCTATTGGCTGCCGGCGGAGATCCAGGGGCAGATGGTGTTCGAGGTGCTGGGACAGAACCTGGTCGTCGAGCGGCAGGCCACCTACAGCGAGTTCGCCATCAACCGGGAGGGGTTCGGGCAGCGGGTCCAGGGCGCGTACGCCTCGGGACGGCCGATCTTCCGCGACACGGAGGAAGGGTATTACCGTGTCGATGCGAGCGGCGGCCAGGAGACTCTGACCAGCGCCAGCGCGCCCCGCAACGTCTTCCTCGTGGCAGGAGCGAGCGTCGGCTCCGACGGGCAGCCTGGCTTCCCGTTCGCGGGGGTGAACTTCTTCGATTTCGACTTCCGAGGCAGCGGCACCCAGTTCGATCTGGCGTGGGCCGGGCCGTTCGCCGACCTCTCCTGGACCAACCCGCGTCTGATCGGGGTTGCCCCGGGACGGCGACCGCCTGCCCTGACGCTGCAGGGCACCTTCAGCGCGCTGTCGACCCGCGACAAGAACGCGCGCGCCGCGGGGACCGACTCCGGTGAAAACGTCGAGATCTTCCGCGAGTCGGTCCGGGCCGCCGTGGCGTTGCCGATGGGCCATTTCACCAAATGGACGGTCGAGACCCGCGCCCTCTACGCGAATTTCTCGACGCACAAGGACACGGACGACGCATTCGTCCTACCGGCGACGAATACCGAGGGGAGCCTCGGCCTGCGCCTGGAGTTCAACCGCGCCGGGTACATCGCCACCGCCTGGGGGGAGGCCGCCCGGCGTTCCTCCTGGCATCCGTGGGGTCTCCCCGGCAACCCCTTCGACCCGGAGGATCGGGACTTCACCCGGCTCGGCGTCGATCTCAGGAAGGCCTATTACCTCGGGACCTTGCACAAGCTGAGCTTCGGGCTGTCGGGGTTCCTGGGGCGCGGTCTCGATCGCTTCTCCCGCTTCGAGCTGGGGGACTTCCGCTCGGCGCGGGTGCGCGGCTTCAACGGCTCGGGGATCCACTTCGATCGCGGGGCGGTCGCGGAAGCGGCCTACAGCTTCTCGGTCGGCGCGGGGCTGCGCATCGATGCCAGCCTCGAGCACGGCTGGGTCGAGAGCGTGGACGATTTCGGACCCGGCTACGAGCGCGTCCTGGGGACGGGCCTCGGATTGCAGTTCTCGGGCCCGTGGAGCACGCTGGTGAACGTACGCCTCAGCCGCGGCCTCACCTCCACCATCCCGGACAAGGGAGGTGGCGGGGACATGCGCGTCACCTTCTTCCGCACCTTCGACCGCTGGAGCCGCCGCCCGCGGCCGTGATCGGGCAGCTCGCCTTAGCCCCCCGTGCTCTCCAGGAAGGCGCGCAGGCGCTGGCTGCGGGAGGGGTGGCGGAGCTTGCGCAGCGCCTTACTTTCGATCTGCCGAATCCTTTCGCGGGTGACGGCGAACGACTGCCCGACCTCCTCGAGGGTGTGCTCGGAGCCGTCGCCCACGCCGAACCTCATCTTGAGGACCATCTCCTCCCGCGGAGAGAGAGTCTTCAGCACCTTTTGAGTCTGCTCCTTCAGGTTGAGCTGGATGACCGCCTCGACCGGCGAGGTGACGCCGCGGTCCTCGATAAAATCCCCCAGATGCGAGTCCTCCTCTTCCCCGATGGGGGTCTCGAGGGAGATCGGCTCCTGGGCGATCTTCAGCACCTTGCGCACCTTGGCCACGGGGATGCCCATCTTGCGGGCGATCTCCTCCGGGGTCGGCTCGCGGCCGATCTCCTGGACCAGGGCCCGGGAGGTGCGGACCAGCTTGTTGATCGTCTCGATCATGTGGACCGGGATGCGGATGGTGCGCGCCTGATCGGCGATGGCCCGAGTGATCGCCTGGCGGATCCACCACGTGGCGTAGGTGGAGAACTTGTAGCCCCGCTTGTACTCGAACTTGTCCACGGCCTTCATCAGGCCGATGTTTCCCTCCTGGATCAGGTCGAGGAACTGCAGCCCGCGGTTGGTGTACTTCTTGGCGATGGAGACGACTAGGCGGAGGTTCGCCTCGACCAGCTCGGACTTGGCGCGGGCCGCCATCGCCTCGCCCGCCCGGATTCCGTCCGCGGTGGTCTTGATCTCGTTCGGCGTAGTCTCCATCTCCCGGGCGATGCGGGCGATCTCCTCCTCCGCACCGCGCACTTTTTCCCGCAGGTCGCGCCGCGCCTTGAGGTCCCGGGTCAGCTTCAAGCGGCGGTGGTAGGAGCGGATGTCGTCCTCGAGGTCCTTCAGCTTGATCGCCGTGTCCTTGACCTTCTTGGACAGCTCCTTGATCTTCCCGGTGACCAGCCCCATGTCCCTGATGACGCGGCCGATCTGGACGCGCACGCGCGCGAGCGAGTGCTGTACCTCGCGATGGCGGCGGGATCCTTCGGTCAGTCTCGCCAGGTGCTTCTCGTGCTCCTCCAGCCTGTGGCTCAGGCGGTTGATGCGGTTCATCGCATCCAGCACCTGACGCCGCTTGCGGTCGAGGGAATCCTCCTCGTCGTCGTCCACGATGATCAGATCCTCGACCTGGATCTCCTTGGCCCGGATCCGCTGCCCGTAGGCCAGGAGCTGGTTGATCACGTACTTGCTGCGCGACAGCGCCTTGACGACGTTTTTCTCACCGCGCTCGATGCGCCGGGCGATCTCGACCTCCCCCTCGCGCGTGAGCAGGGGGACGGTGCCCATCTCGCGCAGGTACATGCGCACCGGGTCGTTGGTCTTCTCCAGAGTGCCGGGAGAGAGGTCGATCTTGGCCTCCTCCGGTTCCTCCTTCTCGGCGGCCTTCTCCTCGACTTTCGCCTTGTACTTCTCCTCGGAATCGACCATCTCGATGCCGAGCGAGTCGAACAGGAGGAACATGTCGTCGAGGTCCTCCGGAGAGTGCACCTCCTCCGGGAGCACGTCATTCACCTCGTCGTACAGGAGGTAGCCGCGCTCGCGGCCGAGGTTGATCAGCTGCCTGACTTCTTCGTATTTTTCTTCGATACCCAAGGTCGATCTCCTCAGTGAACCGCTCAGGTGGAGGCCTGGCGTAGCGCCTCGATTTTCCGCTTCAAAGAAACCTTCCGGCGAAGCAGATCGTCCGTCTCCGCCGAGTCTCCCCCTGCCTCCAACCGTTTCTGAATCGTGCCCATCTGCCTCTGCAGCCGCGCCGCGCGCAGGGCCATGAGGCAGCCGCGTCCTTCCTCCAGAGTCGCGGGGGGATGCGGCGATGCCGCGATCCTGGTCATGATGTCCCGGGCGTCGTCGCTCAGGTGCGCGACCACGCGCGGGTACGTCACCTCGTCGCGATTCTCGGACAGGGAGCGGATCGTCTTGACGATCTCGGCGATCCGGCTCCTCTCCAGGTCGTCGTCCTCGATCTCCGCCAGCAGGGACTTGCGCACCTCGGACGCGTCCATCATCGACCGCAGGAGGCGCGACTCCGCCTCGCTGACGCCGGAGGCACCGGCCGCGGATCCCGCGGCGGGGCCCACGCCCCGCCGCCGCGCGCGGACGGCGTCCTTCAGCTCCTGCAGCACCAGCTGGTCCTCGATCCCGAACACCGTCGCGATCATCTCCACGTAAGCGGCCCGTCGCACCGGGTTGTCGAGCCGCGCCAGGAACGGAAGCACCTCGTTGAGCGCCTCCACCTTCCCCTTGCCCGTCGAAACATCCAGCCGCCCGCCGACCTCCCGCGTCAGATACTCGATATACGGCAGGCTCCCGGCCAGCCGCGCCCGATAGGCCTCGGCACCGTTCTCCTTCACGAACAGGTCGGGGTCCTTGCCCGCCGGAAGCGACACCACCTGCACCTCGAAGCCGTTCTCCAGGAGGACGTCGAGGCTCCTCCGCGTCGCCGCCCGGCCGGCCGAGTCGGGATCGAAGTTGACCACGACCCGGTCCGTGAACCTTTTCAGCAACCTGACGTGCCCCGCGGTGAACCCCGTTCCGAGCGTCGCCACGGCGTGCGCGATGCCCGCCTGGTGGAGGGCGAGGACGTCCATGTACCCTTCCACCAGGACCACGTACCCCTCCCTGCGTACCGCCTCCCGGGCCAGGAACAGCCCGTAGAGGTTCTCGCCCTTACTGAACGCCGCGGTCTCCGGCGAGTTCAGGTATTTCGGCTCCCCGTCACCAATCACCCGGCCGCCGAACCCGATCACCTCGTCGGCCAGGTTCACGATCGGGAAGAGCAGCCGGTCCCGGAACCGATCGTACGTCCGGCCGCTCTCCTCCTTCTTGGCCAGGAGACCGGCCATCACCACCTGGGCCTCCGGGAAGGCATCGGCCAGATGTCCCTTCAGGGCGCTCCACCCGTCGGGGGCGTATCCGAGCCGGAACTTCTCGACGGTGTCGCGAGCGACTCCGCGTGCCGCCACGTACCGCCTGGCCCGCTCAGCCGCCGGCTGCTGGAGCTGCTCCCGAAAGTACGCGAGCGCTCGCCGGTTGACCGCCAGGACCTTCTGGCGGTCGCTGCTGGCGGGAGCTCCGCGCTCCGGAATCGGAATCCCGTAGCGTCCCGCCAGCATCTTGAGGGCCTCCGGGAACTCCACTTTCTCGTACAGCATCAGAAACTTGAAGACGTCCCCGCCGGCCGCGCAACCGAAGCAATAGAACAGCTGCTTGTCCGCGTCCACGTAAAACGAGGGTGTCTTCTCGGTGTGGAATGGACAGAGCGCCCTGAAGCGGGATCCGCTCTTCTTAAGAGGGATGTAGTCCGCGACGACGGCACGGAGATCCGCCGCAGCCCTCACGGCCTCGACCGGATCGGTCCTGTCTCTCCCTCCCATGATCCTCAGCCCTCCAGCTCGCTTCAGTCGCTGAAGCGCCGCTCTTGCGCCAGCCTCTTGAGCGCCTTCTTCCGGGCCGCAAGAGCCTTGATTTTCCTCTTCTGGCTCGGCTTGAGATAGTGCTGCCGCTTCTTCAGCTCAGAGAGGACGCCGGACTTTTCACATTTCCTTTTGAAGCGCCTGAGTGCGTTTTCCAGGGACTCGTCCTCGCGCACCCTCACGAGGGGCATTCAGTTGATACCTCCTTTCACACAAGCCTTCATAAACCTCCCCCGAAAAGTATCGAGGGTGGGCGGGGAGAGTGAAGTAGCAGCCTCCCAGGACACCCGCTGTGGGCCTGGTTCTTTAAAAATCCCTCGAGCCAATCTGTGCTAAGTCTGTCGGGCCGGGGAAGTGCTTGGCCCGACAAAGGATAACCTAAGCCCACAGACCAACGCATCCCTAATATACGGACCACTCCAGGGTGTTGTCAAGAAACTGGAAGCAGAAAGGTGGAAATTCTTGCTGAGGCCTCAGTATGGTGAGTTGAATACCCTATACGGCATCCGGACAATTACTGAATATATTACAATATAGTCTGTCGCATAGAATTAATTGTTGATGCTGCATAACCGGCTCCGAACCCGTTGTCGATGTTGACCACCAGAAGTCCGGAGGAGCAGGAGTTGAGCATCCCCATCAGGGCTGCCACTCCCTTGATCCCCGTCCCATAGCCGATGCTCGTAGGGACCCCTATGACGGGGACATCGACCAGGCTCGAGACGATGCTCGGAAGGGCCCCCTCCATCCCCGCCACGGCGATGATCACCCTTGCCTTAAGGAGCTTTTTCTTGTGATCGAGCAGCCTGTGCAACCCTGCGATGCCGACGTCGTACACCCTCTCGACCCCGTTCCCCATCACCTCGGCCGTCAAAGCGGCCTCCTCGGCCACCCGGATGTCGGAGGTTCCTGCCGCGACCACCAGCACGCCGGGTCGGGGAGGGTTCTTCCGTGGCTGCTCCAGGGTGATGGCGCGCGCCTGCGGATGGTACTTGGCTCTGCGAAACCGGACCCTGACCCTGCGATACACGCCGGTAGCCACCCTGGTGACCAGAACCGGCTGGCGCTTGGAGGCCACCTTGCCCATGATCGCGATGATCTGGGGAACGCTTTTCCCTTCGCCGAAGATCACTTCCGGAAAGCCGCGCCGCAGTTGCCGGTGGTTGTCGACCTTGGCGAATCCCAGGTCCTCGTATGGCAAGGTCTTGAGGCGGGTCAGCGCCGCCTGGGTCGAGAGATCGCCCCGGCCGACTCGGTCCAGGATCCGTTTCAGGTCGTCGGAGTTCACTGCGTCTCCAGATCGGCGCGAGGCCGCGAGGCCATTATAGGTGATCGCCCGGCTGCGAGAAGTTCTTGACAGACGCCGGCCAGTTGCATACCATGCCCCCGAAGCACCAGTCAAACGGGCCTTTCGGTCGATCGCACCCTTTACCCAGAGGCCTTGACACGCGCATCCAAGGAGACCAACGCCGGGATGAGCGCATGAGTGGACCCGACAAGCGACGTCACCCACGCGTCGCCCAACGCATCCGGGTGCGATCCACATCGCGGGAGGCCGTGGAGCTGGAGACCATCGACCTGAGCGTCGGCGGTTTCCTCTGCACGGCCCCCGCCTTCCTCCCTCCCATGACGAAGCTGGCCGTCTCCCTGGTCCTGCCCCGCCCGGCCTCCGCATCGGACGACGACCGTCAGGTCAGCGGAGAAGCGATCGTCGTCAGGACCGAGCCCTACTCGCAGGCTCACAGGAGCTCGGTCTACCGCGTCGCCCTGTTCTTCTCCCGCATGGAGGAGCCGGACCGCCAGAAGCTCCAGCGCTTCCTCACGAACCATGCTGGTAAGGGGAGCGATTAGGTTTCCAGCGGATCGCCAGGCGCGTCCAGGGAACGGCAACCGATGAAGCGGTACGTGGTCGGCGTCACGGGGGCCAGCGGGTCTCTCTGCGCCAGGTCGGTTCTGCGCCACCTGGCGCGCCACCCCGACGTGGAGCGGGTGCACGTCGTGCTCAGCCGCTTCTCCCTGCAGACTCTGAGCGCCGAGATCGGCACCCCGGTCAAGGACGAAGCCGCCGGGCTGCGCGCGCTCCTCGGGGGTGAAACCGAGCCGAGGATCGTCCTGCACGGTCCGGGCGACATGGCCGCGGCGATCAGCAGCGGCTCGTACCCGACGGACGGCATGGTCGTGGTGCCGTGCAGCGGAGGGACGCTCGCGGCGATCGCCAACGGCACATCCTCCAACCTGCTGCACCGCGCCGCCGAGGTGACCCTGAAGGAACGACGGCGGCTGGTGCTAGCCTTCCGCGAGACGCCTCTGAGCCTGGTGCACATCGACAACATGCAGAAGGCGACGCGGGCGGGCGCCGCCGTCTTTCCTCTGAGCCCCGCCTTCTACAATCGCCCGCAGGGGATCGACGAGATCGTCGAGCAGTTCACCGCCCGGATTTTCGACCTCCTCGGCCTGCCGCACTCCCTGGGGAAAAGATGGGGCACGCCCTGAACGCCGGAACCTCGGCGCCGGCCGGGCGGGCCCGGGGCCTGCACGCGCTGGCGGCGGTCCTGTCGATGATCAAGTTCCAGCACACCCTGTTCGCCCTGCCGTTCGCCTTCACCGGCGCCATCCTGGCGGCGCGCGGGACCCCGTCCTGGCGGCAGGTCGGATGGATCATCGGGGCGATGGTGGGGGCGCGCAGCGCGGCGATGATCTTCAACCGGATCGCCGATCTGGAGTTCGACAGGCGGAACCCGCGCACCGCGTCGCGACCGCTCGTGACCGGCGAGCTGAGCCCCGCCTTCGCCCGCGGCTCTCTGTTCGCCAGCATCGCCCTCTTCCTGCTCAGCGCCGCGATGCTGAACCGTCTCGCGCTTCTGTTGGCGGCTCCGGCGTTGGCCCTGATCCTGTCCTACTCCTACGCGAAGCGGGTCACCTGGCTCACGCACCTGCACCTGGGTGCCTGTCTGGGGCTGGCGCCCCTGGGGTCCTGGGTCGCCGTGCGCGGAGACCTCGCGGTCGCCCCGCTCGTCCTCGCGGCCGCCGTCGCCCTGTGGGTTGCCGGTTTCGACGTCATCTACGCCTGTCAGGACGTGGACTTCGACCGGCGCGAGAGTCTTTGCTCCGTACCGCTCCGCTTCGGCATCGCCCGCGGTCTGCGAATCTCCTCCGCCCTCCACATCCTGACGGTCGCTCTGCTGCTCCTCGTTCCCCTGCTCCTTCCGCTCGGACCGTTCTACCTGGCGGGGGTCGCCGGGACGGCGGCGCTGCTGTCGTACGAGCACCATCTCGTCCGGCCGGGCGATCTCAGTCGGGTCAACCAGGCGTTTTTCACGGTGAACGGTTGCGTCGGCCTTCTCATCCTTGCCGCCACGTCCCTGGACCTGGCACTGGGGGCTTGACCGGACGGACCGGCCTCCCCTTCACTCCGATCGGTCCGGTCAGGAGAAGGTACAGATCGCGAACGTTCGTGCCGGTCGGTCCGATGCTGAAATCGTCCTTGAGCCGCTTGAAGAATCTGTAGGTCTGCGACTCCCTGAGGTGCCTGGCGGGGTCGATTCTGGTGTCGCGAGCCCTCTCCAGGGTGGTGGCGTCCACGAAGGCACCGGCCGCGGGAGAGTTGCCGTCCGAGCCGTCGCTGCCGAGAGCAAGGAAAGCCCACGGTCGCGAGCCCAGACCGGCCATCCGAACCGCCAGACGCAGCGCGAACTCCTGCGCGG
>JBIOWS010000273.1:0-6994 GCA_044868745.1 Candidatus Polarisedimenticolia bacterium | reverse complement strand
TTGTGACCCTGATTCTCTTGGCGCCTACACTCCACCTGGGGTTTCTCAGGGGGTTCCCCTTCGTCCTCCTTTTTACGCTGGCGCTTCCCGTAGCGCTACCAATTCTCCTCCTTGTCGCCGCCTGCAGTGCACCGGCTCCCGTGCGCGCGACGGGCGACGTGGCCCGGGCCGTCGAGAGGTCGCTGTCGGGCGGTCGGGAGCGCTTCAAGCACGCCGAGTGGGATCGGCTGCTCGCCTCTGGGACGCGCCGGGGTCTGCTCGACTACCGCTTCATGCAGGCGCACCGGGCGGATCTGGCGGCCTACCTGGAGCGCCTGGCGTCCGCCCGCATCGACCGCCTCACACGCGGACACCTCGAAGCCCTGCTGATCAACGCCTACAACGGCTGCACCGTCATGTCGATCCTCGACCATCCGGAAGTGACCTCCATCAAGCAGATCACCGGAGTCTGGACGCGACGCCGCCACCGGGTCGGAGGGTTCGAGCTGACGCTGGACGACATCGAGCACCGGCTCCTGCGACCGTACTTCAAGGACCCACGCCTCCACTTTGCCGTCAATTGCGCTTCGCTGTCCTGCGCCCCCCTTCCTCTCTGGGCCTACGATGGCGATCGGATCGACGCGCAGCTCGAGGAGAGAACGCATGCGTTCCTGGCCGACCCGAAGAACGTGCGCGCCGAGAACGGCAGACTGCGGCTGTCGAGATACTTCGACTGGTACGGAGAGGACTTCACGGCCGAAGGATGGCGCGGCGCGGCGCCGTCGATCGCCGCCTTCGTGGCGCGCTACGCCTCCCCTGAAGTCGCCGATTTCATCGGACAAAGCGGCGGCAGCCCGCCGATCGACTTCCTGGACTACGATTGGTCGCTCAACGCCGCGCTCCCGCCCGATCCGGGAGCCGTCCCGGCCCGCTAGCGACCCCCGCCCCGGAGCAGTCCCGCCACCCGCAGCAGCTCCGCGCAGGCTTTGTCGACCTGCGCCTGGCTTCTCGGGTCCTTGAGGCGGCCCGCTTCGTCGAACGCTTGGTCGGCCCTGGCGATCTGGACGTTGGTCGGGAGCACGATGGCCGCGAGCGCGGTCAGAATCAGGCGGACCGCCAGCACACCGCGGACGGCGCCGAACTGTCCCGGGGAGGCGCCCATCAGCTGCACAACCTTCCCCCTGAACGGGTTGTCGGGCGGGCGCGAGGCCCAATCGATGGCGTTCTTGAGCGGACCGGGGACCGAGTTGTTGTACTCGGGGGTGACGATCAGGAGCGCCTCGGCGGCGGCAATCCTCTGTTTGAACCTCCTGGCGCCCTCCGGAAGCCCCTCGGCCGCCTCGAGGTCGCCGTCGTAGATCGGCATCCCCACCTCGCGCAGGTCCAGGAGGTCGATCTCCGCTTGGCCGCGCAGCACCTCAACGGCAACACCGAGCAGCTTGCGGTTCAGCGATTCTTTCCGCAACGACCCGGCGAACGCCAGCACGGTCATCTTCACCACCCCACCGCGGCAGGCGAGACCAGCAGCCGGTCCCCTTGCACCTGGCGGTGGGCCTCCAGGAATGTCCGCGGGTCCCGTAGCGCACGCAGGACGGCCGGGACCTTCGTCAGGCGCGGGATGAGCCAGGGGGAGCGGCCCAGCGTGCGGATGAGCTGCTCGACGATCGAGGCGCGGAAGGTGACTTGGTTCGCCTCGGCGTAGACACGGGCGACCTGGGCGTAGAACTCCTGCGGTTCGAGCCGGGTCGGCAAAAGCGCCGTGAAGAGCGAGAACGCCGGGTGCGTGACGCGCCCCCGGTCGGCCAGCTCGGGGCAGGCCGACAGCGTCTGCTCGTAAAACTGCGTGCCGGGCAGGGGGGTGGCGATGGTGAAATTGGCGGTACGCATGAAGCGCCGGTGCGCCCTGAGGAAGCGGACGATCTCGTCGAAGTAGGCGCGATCCGCGTCGCACTGGATGACGAACTGTGCGGTCACGTACGCGCCCTCCTCCGCGGCGCGCCGGATCGCCTCGCTGTTCGCATCGACGGTGTTGCGCTTGCTGAAGCTCCGCAGCTGATCGTCGGTCACCGCCTCGACGCCGAAGAAGATCCACTTCAGGCCTCCCCGTCGGATCCAGGCGCGGAAGCGATCCTCCTGCCGCAGGTAGAGATCGGTCCTGGTCTCGACCGTCAGCCAGAAGTCCCTCCGCCGGGGCCGGAACTCCGCCGCGACCCACTCGAGGAGAGGATCGTAAAGCGCCTGGATCTGCGC
The DNA here is from genome assembly GCA_044868745.1 of Candidatus Polarisedimenticolia bacterium. GTDB lineage: Bacteria > Acidobacteriota > Polarisedimenticolia > Gp22-AA2 > Gp22-AA2 > JBIOWS01. Next base: position 4,765 of record JBIOWS010000273.1, on the reverse strand, counting down.
CTCGCTGGCCTGCATCCAGATGTCATCGGCGAAAAAGAAGCCTCGAACGAGCGGCGGCAGCGAGCGGAGGTCGTGCTGCACGTTCGCCAGCGAGGCGAGCGTCACCCTGCGTCCGTGCGTCTTCCAGACGCTGCAGAAAGTGCAGTCGAAGGGACACCCTTCGCTCGTCTGCCCGATGCCGGTCGGGCGCAGGCCCTGGTAATACGCGCGCCAGTAGCGGCGCGGCAGGAGGTGCCAGGCGTAGGCACGCAGCGCGGACATGGCCGGAGCGGCTGGACCCGGATCGAACACCCAGCGGCCGGAGTCGCGATGAAAGAAGCCGGGGAAGCGCGACGGAGCGACCTGCGTCTCAGCGATTTCCCGAGCCAGCGCCGGGAGCGTGGCGTCGCCGCCGCGAAAGCAGATGAGGTCGGCCGCAGAATCGAAGAACGACTGCGGGTCCTCGGAAGGAGCGGTTCCGCCCAGAACGATCGTCGTGGCCGGAGAGGCGCGCCGGATCGCCGCCGCCAGGTCGATCGCCTCGTCCCCGTTCGAGGTGAAGGTGAGGGAGATACCCGCCAATGCGGGCGGGTCGCGGCGGATGTCGTCGAGGAGCAAGCGGCGCTCGCCCGGGATCCGCAGGTCGGCGATCCCGACCTCCAGCCCGTCGATCTGGGCCGCCAGGCGGACCTGCGCGAGCGGCGGATAGTTGGCGACAACCGGCAGGCCGAAGCGGCGGCTGATCGGATTGATATCGGGCTCGATCAGGACGACGCGCCGGCGGCGGGTCGCAGTCATTTCCTGCCTCCTCGGGGCTGAGCTGGGTGGCCGCCGATCCTACCTCAGGGGAAGCGCAAGATCGAACGACCGGGTCGGGAAATCCGCCGCGCGCGAGGGCGCCGCCTCAGGGACAGGGCGTCGTGGCCGCGTCGTCCAGGAAGTCCCGCGGGTCGGGGGACAGCGTGCTGTCGCCGTAGGTCCCGTCGCCGCAGCCGTTGGTGGCGCGCGACAGGTAATACACTCCCTTGCCCGGGGCCGGATCGGGGCGGCCGTCGTCGAACGCAGGAGATGCCAGCCCGGTTGCCAGGCAGATGGCGCCGGCGAACGGCGTCGGGGTGAGCAGGCCGCCGATATCGCCCGAGACCAGGTCGTAGACGGTCGATGGTCCTACGAGCAGCGACTGATCGTCCCAGGTGAGGTGGACGACGAAGGGAGAAACGGCGTCCCTTTTGGCGCCCAGGTTCGAGGCCTCCAGGGGGCGCGCGTACACGTCGCTCACGCCCGGGGCGCAGTCGCTCGCGTCGGGGACCCCGTCGCCGTCCCTGTCGGGACTGGAAGCGTTGGCGCTGTTGATCGGGTTGGGCGCCGCGGACGCGAAATCGGTGGTGTTGTTCCTGGGGCATGTGAAGTTGATGCTGGCATGCACGAGCGCCTTCTGCCGGACCAGTCCGCTGCTCGGCGTTCCGAACCCGGCATTGTCCCCGGTATAGGCTCCGTAAGCGACGCAGTCGATGTAGCCGCTGCAGCCCAGGGTGGAAGGCGCGAAGCAGACCCGCCCGCTCGGGAACGGCAGCCGGCCGCTCGCCACCGCGTCGGGGGCCAGGTTGAAGAAGGTCTGGGCCTGGGAGGTCGCCATCAGGTAGTGAGCCCCCGAGGCCGCGTTGGTCGGATTCGCCGTGAAGGCGCCGAAATCGGGCCCTCTTGTTCCATCCGGATTGAAGGTGATGATCTGATGGCCGGACAGCACATTCTGACCCGCGGCGAGCGACTGGAGCATGACGTACTGGGCATCGGGGTTGAGATATGAGCCGGGATAGACCTCGACGATGATCATGACGTGAAAGTTCGCGTCGGCACGCTGGACCAGCGCCGCGAGCACCAGCGCGGTGAGAGGGACGATACCGCGTCTTTGCTTCATGGGAGGGATCCCTTCGCTTCGACTCTCCTAATTGGGTCGAGGTGCTTGGCGTGTCAACCAGAATTCGGTCGGGCCCTGCGGTAGGACTCCAGCGGGTCCGGAAGGGGGGGCCACGCCAGGACGCCCAGGGCGTCCTTGACGTAGTTGGTCCGGCGCATCCCGATCAGGACGGTGCTCACGCCCGGGGTGCTGGCGAGGACCCAGAGCGACTTGCGCGACAACGTCTCGCCGTGCCGCTCGGGGGGGAGCCCCGGGTCGATCGATCTGTGGATGGCGCTGATGCGCGTCCGGCTCCGCGCCGCCGCTTTCCGCCCCAGGTCCTGCAGGAGGCTCTCCAGAGTGCGCAGGCAGCGGCCCCACCACGCCTGCCACCGCTCCGCGAGCTCCCCGGTGACTCCCTGGCCGAGGGCGCGGGCCGTGTAGTTGATCCGCGGGATGATGTACTGCTGCTCGATCTGCCGCCAGTGATCGAGATCCTCGACCTGTTCGGGGAGCTCGGCGATCTGGTCGATCAACCCGAAGAACTGCGCCGCCGCACCGGCGGCCGCCTGATGCTTTGGGCCGATCTTTTCCGTGTACTCTTTCTGGAGCGTCCGGAGCTCGGTCAGACGCTCGGCGATACGGGGCGCGCCGAATCCCGTCTCTGCGTCCGCCAGGCGGAACATGCGGTTGCCGGCGATGGCGTTGAGCGGCCGGTTGATGAGGACGCCGAGCCCCGCCGCGGCCGCCTCCTCGAGCGGGGTCCGGGAGCCGTCCGGGCCGGTGTTGCGCAGCAGGGCGCCGCCCGGCTCGAACAGGTTCATCGGGAACTGCAGGACGCGGAACCGGTGATCGCGACCTGCCGCACCCTGCGCGGCTTTCACCATCCGGCTCACCGAGGTCGCTTCCGGATCGTCGGCCGGGACGACCGCGGTGTTGGACGAGACGCCGTACCAGCGGATCTCCTTCCGGGCCGCGGCCTCCTCTAAAAAGGCGAACGCCTCGCGCAGCCGGCGGTCGAACTCGGCGCGCAACGCTTCGAGATCGCCCGAACGCCGCTTGTGGGCGTCGGAGAAGAAGTACTCCGGATTGTGCAGAAGGCAGACGTCCAGGGTCTCGACCTGCAGCCGCGCGCGCGATCGCGCCAGCTGATCGCGCAGGAACTCCGGGTGGATGCAATGCCAGCAGCCGTCCATGTACTTCACCATCTCCGGGAACGGCGACCCCTCCCGCTCGCGCTGCCGCGCGAGTTCGAGATTCTGTCCCTGCACGTAGCCGAGCTTCGAGACCAGGACCACGGACTCCCGGCTCGGACCGCCGCCCCGGCGGGCCTCTTCCAGGACCTGGCCGACGAGGCGCTCGCTGCCGCCGTCGGCGTAGTTGGTGGAGGTGTCGATGAGGTTGCACCCGGCCGCGAGAGCCGCCTCGAGGGCCTCGCGGTGCTGCGGTGTTGTGTCATCCACGCGATAGCAGCCGAAGCCGACCCGGCAGACCGTCAGATCGGTGCCGCCGAGGAGGGTGTAGCCGTGCGGCGAGCCCGCGGCGTGGCGGACGGCCAGGGCCCGGGTCCCCTCCGGGGTCGCGTGGCTCACGTGGTCGGGTGCTGGTACATCAAGGTGCGGATCTTGCCCGTCTCGAGATCCTTGAAGCGGCAACATCCGACGTAAGCGGAATTCTTGAAATAGTCCGGGCTGCTGCACGGCTCACATTCCACCTGAGGCGGATCCGGGTCCGGGCTCACCACCCGGAACGATCCGTCCGGCCGGATGGCGAGCCAGACGTGGTGATGTCGCGTCTCGTCGTACCGTTCCTGGCACAGCGGGCCGGCACTGTCGTCAACGAGGATCTCGTTCCCGCGCAGGCCGGCCACCCCATGGTTGAACAGATTGGTCCAACGCTGCTTGGGCTTCCCCGCTCCGTCCAGTTCGATCACCAGCTCGCCCGCGAGAGGGTGAGCGCCTCCCTGGCCCCAGGCCGGCGGGAGCTTCTTCAGGAAGGCCACGATGGTCGTGCCGGACATGATTTCGTCCTCTTCTATCTCGAGTCGCGCCAGGTCGGCGGCGAGCGGCGCATTGCCGCTCGCGATCAGTTCCAGGGGGTATCCGTTCATGGCACGATACCTGTCCACCTGAGGGGCGACGGGGGAGCCGCGCTCGAGCCCGGCAAGGAATCGATTCCAGGGCTCGATCTGTGAGCGGATCTTCCCGAAGAGACGATAGGAGGGACTCTCATGGCAGGCCGACGCGCTGCGCTCGGCGGCCCAGGCACATGCGAGCCCGAAGAAGGCGCCCCAGACGATTGAAGCGCGAAGGAGGTGGCTTCGCAAGGCGATCCTCTCCCCCCAGGTCCTGCGGCCCCCTACGATGACTGTTTCTTCAGGCTCGACAGGTATGCGACGAGAGCGTCCAGCTCCTCGGCGGGGAGACTCGGGTAGGCCTTCATCTTCGAGTCCTGCTTCATCGCCTTGGGTGTCACGATGTATTTCCGGAGGTCTTCCGCCTTCCACTTGCCGCCGACGTCATCCAGCGGAGTCGCCTTGTTCCCCTTGCCCGCGATGGAGTGGCACATCATGCAATGCTGCGCCGCATAGACCTTTGCTCCCTTCTCGATCTTCGCGCCCTCCGACTGCGCGGTCTCTCCTGCGCGCGCAGCTCCGGCAAGCCCGAGGGCCACGCACAACGACGCTGCGACGATCGCTCTTCGAGTCATGTTCACGGCCCCTCCCGTTCAGGACGATAGCATCAAACCTGGCCGCCCTCAACTGTCCCAGGCCGCCTCAGGACCACCGGGATCGCCTCGACGACCCGGGACGACAGAGCATCGAGATGTCCGGCGAAGTCGTGTCCCGCCCCCTTGATCGCCATCACGGTCGCGCCGCCGGGCAGGGCG
>JBIOWS010000272.1:0-2183 GCA_044868745.1 Candidatus Polarisedimenticolia bacterium | reverse complement strand
CACGCTCGAGGCCCTCTTGGCGATCGCCTCCGCGAGCACCTTTTGCAGGAGCGGTGCCGCAACGTCGGACTCGACCGCCGCCACGGACTTCCGGGCAGCCTTGGGGATCGCTGCCGCGCGAACCGGGCTGCTTTTCGACGCTGCTTTGGGCCCTGGTCGCGCGCTCGCAGGCGGAGCGCTGGCGGGTGCAGAGGCCGGGGGCAGACGGACGGGACGGCGGCCGAGCGAGACCGCCGCCTGGGCGGTCTCCTCCAGGGCCAGCGCGGCGATCTCCTTGGGGAAGAGATCCTTGAGGTGATCCTGAATCTCCTTCCCGGGAGCGGTCACGGGGATGATCCGGCAGTTCGTCAGGGACTGGATCTGGTCGATGGTGTCGACGTCGGTCGGGCCCGCCATCGCCAGTGTGAGGATCGCCGTTTCGCCGATCTCCTCGCGAGCGATCGGCAGGATCCTCTTCCGGTAGCACAGCTCCACGGAAATCTTGGAGACCAGCGAGGCGTCGATGAGCACGTGCGACAGGTCGACAGCGCTCCCCGGCTGGGTCTGCCCGCGGGCCACGAGAGCGAGGTTCTCGCGCGACACGAATCCGAGGTCGACGAGGGCGTCGTCAACGACGCCCCCGCGGTTCCGCTGCCACCTGAGCGCGGAGACGAGCTGGTCGGTGTTAAGCAGATTGGAGCGGATGAGGGACTCGCCCACGCCGCCGCCGGCCTCCTGCAGGAGACGGCGTTCCTCGTTGAGATCCTCGGGGGCGCTTCTCCAGAAGGCGTCGTGATACTCGGCGTCGGCCTGGCAGAAACAATGGAAGCAGAACGGGCAAAGCTTCGTGGGAGTGCGCGCGCTGCAGGTGCACCAGACCGCGGCGGCGGCATCGAAATCGCCCAGACAGGACCAGCATTGGGTCGCGTATTCCTGCGGCACGGCACCCCCCGCGAGGGTCGGCCGGTCGCGCACCCGGCGGGTGCGGAACAAGGCTCGGACCCCGTCCGGAATATAGGGCCCGTTGTCGGTATTTGCAACAAACGCAAGTACTTGCGTCGCAACCCATTCCTTGACTGACCCCCGCCCCTGTGCTAGTTTTACGGTTCTTTCCCCGGGGGGCACGATGATCGAGCGCGCGGCAGGATCGCCGAAGAGGACAGCGCTTTTCGACCTGTTCCGGGAGATGGGTGCGCGCCTGGTGGAGTTCGCCGGCTGGGAGATGCCGGTGCAGTTCTCCTCTGTCCTCGACGAGCACCGCGCCGTGCGCACCACCGCAGGCTTGTTCGACGTCAGTCACATGGGTGAGATCGAGGTCCGTGGCGGGGCAGCACTGGCGCTGGTCCAGCGCCTGACCTGCAACGATGCCTCCCGCCTCGAGCCGGGAGGCGCCCAGTATTCGGCCCTGACGACGGAGTCGGGGACGTTCGTGGATGACATCCTCGTCTACCGGCGAGGTCGCGATGAGTTTCTTCTGGTCGTGAACGCCGGCAACACCGGCAAGGATTTTGCCTGGATCGCCCGCGCGGCGTCCGGGGACGTGGAGGTGGTGGACGCCTCGGCGCGCTGGGCGCAGCTCGCCATCCAGGGCCCGCGGGCGCAGGCGATCCTGCAGGGGCTGACACCGATCGATCTCGCCTCCATCCGCTCCTTTCGCTTCGTCGAAGGGGAGGTGCGCGCGGTGCCGGCGATCGTGTCGCGCACCGGATACACGGGGGAGGACGGCTTCGAGGTCTACACGCGCCCGGAAGGGGCGGCGGATCTATTTCGAGCCCTCCTGCGGGCCGGGCAGCCCCAAGGTCTGCTGCCGTGCGGACTCGGGGCGCGCGACACGCTGCGTCTCGAGGCGCGTCTCCTGCTGTACGGCAACGACATCGACGAGGACACCACGGTCCTGGAGGCCGGGCTGGCGCCGATCATGCGGCTGGAGAAGGAGTTCATCGGCCGCGACGCGCTGGTGCGGCAGAAGCGGGCGGGCGTGCCGAGGACCCTCGCCGGCTTCGAAATGGTGGATCCAGGCATCCCGCGGCACGGGTTTCAGGTGAGGATCGACGGCCGGCCGGCCGGCACCGTCACCTCCGGAAGTTTCGGGCCGCACGTCAGGAAGAGCATCGGCCTGGCCTATCTCCCCTCCAGCCGGGCGCAGGCGGGGACGCGGTTGAGCGTGACGATCCGCGACCGGGAGGCGGCGGCGGCGGTCGTGC
>JBIOWS010000271.1:0-3029 GCA_044868745.1 Candidatus Polarisedimenticolia bacterium | reverse complement strand
CCCCGGATTCGGTTGTCGGGCCACGGCTTCCAGAATCAGCGGGCCGGTCTTGTGCAGGGCGCGCCTCAGTTCGAGAGAGAACGCCGCGGGCTGCAGGATCCTTCTGATCATCTTGACGGGTCGAAGTACCGGCCCGACGTCGGCGAACCCTGCCTCCTTTAACCTCTGCCTGAGCATCTCGTCGTCGATCCGGTCGAGCCAGAGATCGACCGTCTCCTCCACGATGCGTCCCTGGGCCGCTCCACCCAAGACCGAGTCGTAGAAGCGACGAAGGATGTTGCGATGCCGATCCAGGGTCTCCGCGAGCAGAGTCCCCTCGTCGCCCTCCGGCGCCTCGGAAAGCCGCATCCGGCGGGCCAAGAGTTGCCAGTCGCGCGCACGGGACGGGAGGCAGGAGGTCTTCAAGTTTTGACCCAGTTGCAGTCGATGCTCCACATCGCGCAGGAACGTGTACGCCTGGCCGAGGGCAGCGTATTCGGCGTAGTCGATGAATCCCTTCTCGGCCAGACGGTGCAAGGCCAGAAGCGTGTTCCCATGCCGCAGCCACGGATCCGAGCCGCCGTGCCGTAGCTGCAGCGCCTGAACGGCGAACTCGAGCTCGCGGATTCCGCCACGCCCCAGCTTGATGTCGGTCTCCGATCGCCCCAGGGCACCGAGCTGCTGGTCGATGCGGTCCTTCATCGCCCCGATCTCCAGCGTGAGGTAGGGGTCCGGGGTGCGGGAATAGACGATCGGTTCGATCCGATCGACAAAGAGGCGACCGAGGTCGAGGTCGCCGGCCACCGGTCGCGCCTTGATGAGAGCCTGGCGCTCCCAGGGTTCCGCCCAGTTTCCGTAGTAGGAGACCGCGGCGCCCAACGAAACCACGAGTTCACCGTCATTGCCTCCGGGGCGCAGACCCAGGTCGACTCGGAAGACCTGTCCTTCGGGTCCGCCGCCGGCGATGAGTCGAGTCGCCTCGGCGGCGAGTCGAGTGAAGAACTCTCTATTGGAAACTGGGGCGCGTCCCTCCGGACCGGAGCCTCCCGTTGTCTCCCCGTCACGCGAGAACAGGTACAGGAGATCGACGTCGCTGCTGTAGTTCAACTCCTCGCCCCCGAGCTTGCCCAAAGCGATCGTGACGAATCCGGCTTCCGCCAGGTGTCCCTGATCGTCACGGCAGGTGGGCCTGCCTAAGCGCGCCTCGAGGAGGTCCAGGCTCATCCGTACCGCCTTGTCCAGGAGTACGTCGGCCAGAACCGACAAGGCGCGAGTCGTGTCCGCGAGGTCCGCCCGGCCCAGGAAGTCTTCCAGGGCGATTCTGAGATACTCCCGCTTCTTGAAGCGCCGGAGTACGACCGAGGACCCCGAGCCCGCGTTCAGGAGCTGGAAGCGCGCCAAATCCTCCTCGAGGTCCTCGCGCGTGCGCGGGCCCTGGGGAGCTCCGATGGAAGGCAGTATCGCCAGGAACTCAGGGTTTTGGATGAGGAGATGACCCAGGTACGGGCTGACTCCGTCAAGGATCAGGAAGGCCAGCAACCGGGCGGGATCGGGTCGGCTTCCCGCGCTCGCCAGGAGCCGCCGCAGATCCCGCAGGGCCCCGGCCGGGTCCGGGAGACGCACCACCTGCTGCACGAGGCGGGCAACGTCGTCGTCAGCCAATAGATCCGACAACGCGGCGCGGATCTCGGGCTCGGTCACGACAGGCCCCCCCCCGCACCTGGGCGCCGTCAGCGCACCCGGCGATCCTCCGCCGCGGGCTCGAACGCTCGGCTCATATGTCGAAGTACAGCGCGAATTCGTAGGGGTGCGGCCGAAGTCACATCGGATTGACCTCGCGCTCCCGCTTGTAGTCGATCCACAGCCGGATGTTATCTTCCGTGAAAACCTCCCCCTTGAGGAGAAACTCGTGATCGTCCTCCAGATGTTTCAGGGCAGCCTCGAGCGATCCTGGCAGTGACGGAATGCGCTTCAACTCCTGAGGCCCGAGACCGTAAATGTCCTTGTCAAGCGGTTTCCCTGGGTCAATCCTGTTCTCGATCCCATCGAGACCGGCCATCAGCATCGCCGCGAAGGCCAAGTACGGATTGCAGGAAGGATCCGGCGGCCGGTATTCCAACCGAATGGCGCCCGGGCTCGATGAGACCATCGGGATCCGGATGGCGGCGGAACGGTTCCTCCGAGAGTAGGCCAGGTTCACCGGTGCCTCGAATCCGGGCGTCAGCCGCTTGTAGGAGTTCGTGGTCGGTGCGATGATGGCTGCAAGCGCGGGGGAATGCTTCAGGAGACCGCCAATGTAATGCAGCCCGATTTCGGAGAAACCGCCGTAGCCCTCTCCCGCGAACAGGTTCTTCCCGCCCCTCCAGAGGCTCTGGTGGCAGTGCATTCCGGAGCCGTTGTCGCCGAACAGCGGCTTCGGCATGAATGTGACTGTGTGTCCCTTCCTAACCGCGGTGTTCTTGACGACGTACTTATAGATGGCGACGTTGTCGGCTGCCCGCGTCAGACTGTTGTAGCGAACATCGATCTCCATCTGTCCGCCGCTTGCGACCTCGTGGTGGTGGGCCTCGACGCTCAGCCCGGCGGCCTCCAGGTTGAGTACCATCTCGGAACGCAGGTCCTGGAAGTGGTCATGGGGCGGGACGGGAAAGTACCCCTCCTTATGGCGCGGCTTGTAGCCGAGGTTCGGGCGATCCTCCTTCCCGGTATTCCACTGACCCTCGATCGAATCGATGTAGTAGTAGCCACAATTGGCCTGCTGGTCGAAACGCACATCGTCGAAAATGAAAAACTCCGCTTCAGGGCCGAAGTAGGCCGTGTCCGCAATCTTTGTGTATTGCAGGTAGTTCTCGGCGCGCTGGGCAATGCCACGTGGATCGCGGGCGTAGCGCTCCTTGGTCACCGGGTCCACGATGTTGCAGATGAGGTTCATCGTCGGGACCTCGGTAAACGTATCGACAAATGCGGTGTCCGGGTCGGGCACGACGAGCATGTCGCTCTCATGGATCGCTTGGAATCCGCGGATGCTCGAACCGTCGAACCCGAACCCT
>JBIOWS010000270.1:0-4283 GCA_044868745.1 Candidatus Polarisedimenticolia bacterium | reverse complement strand
CCCCCGGCGGCCGGATCCTAAAGCCCGGGCTCGGGGCGCGGTGGCAGGAACCCGAAGCGCCGCAGGTGAGGGTAGAGCTTCTCGAGCGGCAGGCCGATCACGTTGCTGTAACTTCCCTGGACTGCGGTGATGAACAGAGCGCCCATGCCTTGCAGGGCGTAGGCGCCTGCCTTGTCCACCCCCTCCCCCGCGTCGACGTACCAGTCGATCTCCTGTTCCGACATCGGGGCGAAGCACACGCGCGAGACACAGCGCTCGGACTCGATCGTCTCCTCGGGCAGGGCGCGTAGCGCGAAGGCAGTGGTCACCTCGTGCGTGCGCCCGGCGAGCCTACGCAGCATGCGGCGAGCGTCGACGGGATCTCGGGGCTTCCCGAAGACCTCGCCGCCCAGGGCGACCACCGTGTCGGCGGCGATCCCCAGGGAGGGGGAGGGAAGCTTCGAGGCGGCGCGGGCTTTGGCGCGCGCCAGCCTCTCCGCCAGGTCGCCGGGCGCCTCGCCCGGCCCGGGGCTCTCGTCGAGATCGACCGGCCGCACGGTGAAGACGAGGCCGACGCCGCGCAGCAGGTCGGCGCGGCGGGGCGATGCGGAGATCAGGACCAGCGAACGCTGCGGCATCGGGGCGCTGTCGATCAGAGGCGGCGGAAGAAGATGATGAGGGCCGCTCCGGCGGCGGCGGCACCCAGGACGGTCAACCTCAGGACGACGCCGAACGTCAGGGTGATCACTCGCAGGTCCAGATCCCAGGGAGAGGACGTGCCGATGGTCACTCCCGCCGACAGGAGGCGCGCCAGGGCTCCGTCGGGGAACCCTTTGCCGATGAGATCGCCGAAGGAGGTGCCAAGCATCGCCGCCAGCAGGACGATCACCACCAGGTGCCAGAATTGCAGTCGGCCGCGCGGCATCAGAATCCCACTCGCTTGGCGTTCTCATCGAGGCCCGCGATCTCGCCGAAACTCTTCTCGTACTGCTCGATGTTCTGGGCCAGCGCGCGACAGAGCTGCTTGGCGTGCAGCGGCGACGTCAGGATGCGGGCCAGGATTTTCACGTCCGCACGGCCCGGAACCATGCGGCCCAGATCGAGGATGAACTCCGAGCGGTTGTGCACGATGCTGCCGAAGTTGACGTAGATCCCTTCGGCCACGGCATCATCGATGCGGGCGCGCAGCTGGATCTCCTTCGGTGCGTTTTCCATGGGCCGGGACTCCCTCATCGGTGGTTGAGCGCGCACCCGGAGGATCCGGGCGCCGCCCCACTGTAGCGGATCGACGGGACCGGCGCAACGCGGCGCTTTGACCGCATCGTGTGCCGGCCCTATAATCTCCGCGGTCGGAGGGGTCATTGAACCAGCGCCAGCGCGTCCTCCCGTTCCTGATCGTCGCCGTCGCCGCGGCCCTCTTCTTGCCCCAAGGCCGGCTCCGCTCGCAGCCACCCGCGGCCCCGGCGGAGCCGCCCGTCCCTGGCGCGACCCAGCCGCCCGCGCCGGCGGGGGGCGCGGAGACGGCCGTCGTGCCTCCGCCCCTGCCTGCTGGCCCGGCCCCCGATCTGAATCTGGTGTTCACGGCGCAGGTCACCGGCTGGATTGAGCCCTGCGGCTGACCTCACAACCCTCGAGGAGGGCTGGCCCGGAGGGCCGGCTACACGGAGACCTTCAAGAAGGCATACCCCGGCACGCCCGTCCTGCTCGTGGACGCGGGTGACTTGACTGGGGAAGCGACCGCCCCCGGCCGGATGCAGACCGACGCCCTCATCGAGGGGATGAACGCGCTCGGCTACGAAGCCGTCAACCTCTCCCGGCGCGAGTTCTCGCACGGCTTCGACGCCTTTCTCAAGCGCAAGGGTCTCGCGAAGTTCCAGTTCATCTCGGCCAACGTCGTCTGGCAGGACACCGGAGAGCCGGTGGTCGCCCCGACCCACGTGCGCAGGGTGGCGCTGCGCGAAGGTGCCAGGGCCCGCGAGGTCCGGATTGGCTTCATCGGTCTCACCAGGCACGACCCCGCTTTTCTCGCCGAGGGCCCCGGGGGACGGCGGATCGTCACGGTCGATCCGCTGGCGGCCGCCGAGAGGCTCGTCCCCGCCCTGAAACGGAAGGCGGACGTGATCGTGGCACTGGTGGCGATGGATCTGGACCAGGCACGCCAGGTGCCCAAGCGGTCCAAGGAGATCGACCTGGTGCTGGGAGGCCAGGGGGCGATGCAGACGCGCACGGACGATTTTCCGGAGGACACCCAGATCGGCAAGGCGCGTGTCATGTACGTCGGCGATCAGGGGAAGAACCTGGGCGAGGTCAGGCTGTCCTTCGACGCCGAGAGGACGATCGCCTCCAGCAGACGGAGCATCATCGGCCTGACGCGGGAGTGGCCCGACGATCCCGTCCTGGCGCGCCTGATGGAGACGACCAAAGTCGCGGTGAACGATTACAACAGGAGACAGGCCGAAGCGGCCAGCCCGCTCGCTCCACCGTCGGTCGCGCCCCGGGAAGCGACCTATACGGGATCCGAGCGCTGCGCCGCCTGTCACGACAAGCAGTACGCCGTGTGGATCCAATCCGGGCACGCGCATGCGTTCCGGACGCTTACAGAGGCGAAGCAGGATTTCAACCCGCAGTGCGTCGGCTGTCACACCATCGGATTCGGAAAGACACACGGCTTCGTCAACTTCCGGGCGACCCCCGCACTGGTCAACGTCGGCTGCGAATCGTGCCACGGACCATCCAGCCGGCACCCTGAGGAGACCCGGGAAGGGTACGGTCGCACGGACACCACCTTCTGCCTCTCCTGCCATACCCGGGAGAACAGTCCGGACTATAACGAGGCGACCTACGTTCCGAAGGTTCGCCACTGGGCCGAAAAGCAGGCCACGCGCTGACCTCCAGCCCCCCGTTTCTTGACCTCCCCCGGCCGGGTGTGTAACTTACGGCCATGGAAGACGCGGACACCGGGGGCGGAGGCGCGGTCGACGCCGGCCGTACGCTTGCTCTCGACTTCGGCGACCGGCGGATCGGCATCGCGCTGAGCGATCCTCTGGGCGTCGCGGCCCGCCCGCTCATGACGCTCGCGCGCACCTCCTGGGCGGAGGATCTGGACGTGATCCGGAAACTGGCGCGCGAGCAGGAGGTGCGGCGCATCGTGGTCGGCCTGCCGCTCGACATGGACGGCATGAGGGGGAGGAGGGCGCGCATCACGGAGGCCTTCATGGAGAAGGTGAAGGCGGCCACGGGACTGCCGGTGATCCCCTGGGACGAGCGCCTCACCACGGTCCAGGCGGAGAGAATCCTTCTGGAAGGCGATGTCAGCCGGGCCAGGAGGCGGGAGGTGATCGATCAGGTGGCCGCGGTCATCGTCCTGCAATCCTACCTCGACGCCAGGCGCCTCGGTGGCGGGGAATGATCGGACGCAGACGCTTCCTGGGACCCCGATGGCGCTTCCCCCTGGGCGCCGCCGGGCTGGTGCTGTTGGTGGTCGCCGCCACGGTGGCCATTCGGGTGCTCCTGTGGGCTGCGATCCCCTACCGCGGATACGGCGCCTCCTACACCATCCTCGATATCCCGGAGGGCGCCGGGGCAGCTCGTGCGCTCGATACGCTGGTGGCGCACGGCATCGTGCAGCGATCCCCTCTCGCTCTCCCGTATCTGAGGCTGACCGGGCGTGCGCGGGGAATCAAGGCGGGGGAGTACCGCTTCATCCGACCGATGACACCCGGTGAGGTGTTCGACAAGATCATCTCGGGGGATGTGCACTACCGTCGGGTGACTGTCATCGAGGGATCTCGTTCGGACGAGATCGTGGCGCAGTTCGTGCGCTCGGGGTTCGGCAGCGAGGAGGAGTTTCTGGAGGCGTTCCGGGATGTCTCGCCAGTGGCCGACCTGGACTCGGAGGCCTCCGACCTCGAGGGGTACCTGTTTCCCGACACCTACAGCCTGCAGAAAGGAACGACGCCCCGGGCGATCGTTGCCGTGATGGTCGCGCGTTTCCGGGAGGTGTTTCAACCGGACATGGTCGAGCTGGCGAGACAGAGAGGGCTCACGGTCCATCAGGCGGTGACCCTGGCCTCCCTGGTCGAACGCGAGACAGCCGGCTCGGACGAGAACGGCCTGGTCTCCTCGGTGTTCCATAACCGACTCCGCCGCGGCATGCGCCTGCAGTGCGACCCGACCGTGATCTACGCCCTGGAGATGCGTAACGCGTTCGACGGCAACCTGCGCAAGGTGGACCTGCAGCTGGACTCGCGCTACAACACGTACCGCTATTTCGGCCTGCCGCCCGGCCCCATCGGCAACCCCGG
>JBIOWS010000269.1:0-3789 GCA_044868745.1 Candidatus Polarisedimenticolia bacterium | reverse complement strand
ACGTTCCGGGCACCCGCTTCGGCTCCTGGGGGATAGGCATGGGGGCATACGCTGCTGCCCTGGCGGCGCTGGAGAGGGCCGAGATCGTGACTCTGGCGCTCGACTCCATCTACCCGGACGTCCCGACCGAACTCGACCGGCTGGTGCGCGCCAGGGTGCCGCCGGCCCTGCAGTTCATCGTGCCCGCAGTCCGGATCTTCTATGATTCCTATTTCGGCTTCAAGCTGAGAAGGTTCTCCGTGGCCCGATCGCTGGACCGGCTGGCGGGTCGGAACGTGCTCTTCATCGCCGCCGCCGATTCCCCCGAACGTTATAGGGAGGAGAAGGGGCTCTATGCCGCTCTGCCTGAGAGCCCGGCGGCCGACAAGAACTTCCTGGAGCTGCGAGCCTCGGTCGCCACCGGCTTGTACTCGGAAGACAAGCGGAAGTATGACCAGGCGATCGTCAAGTTCTTCGCCGCCTACCTGACCCAGGGCGCCAGACCCCCGTCCGGCCGGCAGAAGTCCCTGGAGGTTCTCGAGCGATGACCTCGACGCACTTGCTCCGGCCGATTGCGGTGGCGCTCATCCCGCTCGCCTTTGCGACGGCTGCGTGGTGCGCCCCCCCGAACCGCGCGCGCACGGAGAGGCGAAACATTCTCCTCATCACCGTCGAGAGCCTGCGCACCGACCGGCTCGGCTGCTACACAGGAGGACGTCGAAGCACCCCCGCCCTCGACGCCCTGGCGCAGCGCGGACTTCGCTTCGGGCGGGCCTACGCAGCCTCACCCTCGACGGCGCCCTCCGTCGCCACGATTTTGACCGGGCGCTATCCCTCTCGGCATGGCATTCGGGATGACCTCGAGGGACGGCTGGAGGACGGAATCGTCACCTTGGCCGAGATCCTAACGCGGGACGGCTACAGGACGGGGGCGGTCGTCGGGTCGTCGCGACTCGATTCCAGGCACGGACTGAATCGCGGATTCGGTACCTATGACGATGTGATCAAGCCGACCTCGGCGAAGATGATTATCGCCATCTCAAAAGAGCGTCCCGCCGAAGAGGTGGTGGTCAAGGGTCTGGAGTTTCTCGATTCCGGAGACAAGGAGAGGCCGTTCCTCCTATGGCTGGACTTTTTCGACGCGCATTACGAGCACACCGCTCCCGGTCCCCCGGCCAAGGAGACCGAATCCGACCCTTACCAGGGCGAGGTGACGTATATCGACAATCAGATCTCCGTACTGGTGGCCGGACTGCAAGCCCGCAAGCTCGATCGAACGACGCACATCGTGCTTGCCGGGACGCACGGAGAAGGACTGGGCGACCATGGCGAGACGGGTCATGGCATCTACCTGTACGAGACCACGATCAGGGTGCCTCTGATCATCGCTCCCGCGGGGGGACGCCCTGCGAAGATCGCGTCGGCCCAGTTGGTCGACCGCCTCGTCAGTCTCGTCGATCTGGCCCCGACCGTGCTGGAATTTGCGGGTATCGACCCGCCGGGCGGGCTGGAGGGCATTTCGTTAACCTCCTTCCTAAACCGTGCGGGCCCAAAGCACGGGAAGTCGGACAAGACGGCCGAACGACTACTGTTCGTCGAGGCGGTCCAGCCATGGGCGGCGTACGGGTGGAGCCCTCTGTTCGCCGTCATCGAGGCAGAGCACAAAATCGTGTGGGGTCGGAGAACCGAAGCCTTCGATTTACGGGCAGACTCCGACGAAAAGAGGCCGATCGCTCCGACCCCCGAGTGGGCGGCGAGACTGGAGGAGTTCGGCCGGCCCCTCCTCGGTCCCCTCGGACTTTCGGAGGAGGAGCGCCAAAAGTTGACAGGATCGCTGGCGCCGCTGCAACTTCCATGGGCTGGCGAGCCGTATTGCCTGGAAAAACAAGACTGGCCAGATCCACGCGACCGGGTCGAGCTGAACGACAAGCTTTTTCGCGCCCGGGCTGCCTTCGACAAGGGATGGGTGGGGCAGGCCTCGATCCTCTCCCAGGAGATTCTGGAGGTGGACCGGGCCAACTTCACGGCGCTCGAACTGGTCAGCTTCCTGGCGGTTCGCAACGACTGGAACGATATCCTGATGGAGAATCTGGACCTGCTCCAGTGCGGCTACCCGTTCCGCGGCACGGCGTACCATTATTGGGCGCACTTCCGGGAGAGGAACAAGGACCCTCAGGGAGCGGAGAAGGCCCTCCTGGCCTTCTCCTGGATCGAGCCTCGCAACGACGAGGCCTTCTACGATCTGGCCGCTTTTTATGCCGCGGAGGGAAAGAAAGGGCTCGCCTTCGATAACCTGAGAAAGGCGATCGAACTGGGCGCCGACGACTTCGAGGAGATTCGCCGGGACCAGCGTCTGCGCGCCTTGATGGACGACCCCCGCTTCGCGGAACTGTTGGGTTCGGTTCCGCCATCTCCGACGAGCGCCGGCGATCACACCCGCAGGTGACTCCGCCATCACCAATTCATAGATTACTTTGGACAGAGGACCAACTTGGCGGTATATTTTGGCCGTCCTGACGCCAAGAACCTCAATATCCCGGGGGTTTGCACGGGAGGCCCCCGTACCTGCTGGGGGTGAAAGGATCGACGCCCAAAAGATGTACTCGAGACAAATCGCGATCCGTCGCGTGGTCGCTCCGCCTGCGTCCGACGCCGATTTTCATCCCGATGAGGGGTATTTCGCCTCGGGGCGTCGGCCATTCGGCCAAGGCAGCGTGAAGATTTCGGTCGGACCGTTATGCATGTCCCTCGAGGGGCTTGCAACGGCCCAGGCGAGGCTGCTTCGGGCCCGATACGAGGCGTTCGTGGCACCTTGCGTCTCAAACGTGGATCTCGCAGTGGTCCTACGTGATGCCGGCATGGATGCCTTTTTGAGACCTCCCGCTGCCGGGTGTACCGAGACGTACAGGCTGCAGATCCGGATGCGCGGAAGGCGGGCGATGCTTTGGTCCTATGAGTTCGCAGGTTGGTTCGATCCTGCCGATCACGTTGCGGAGGTGTCCTTGGTCGCCTCGGAGGGGCCACTTTTTGATCGTGGGCTGGAAAACTTCCTCAGAGTGCTGGTGGCCTTTCTAAGCCTTGATCAGGGCGGCTTTCTTCTGCACGGAGCGGGGATCGTGAGGGGGGGCAAGGCCTACGTCTTCTTCGGCCCCTCCGGGAGCGGCAAGACGACCGTTTGCGCGCTGTCTCCGGACGATCGGGTCTTGAGCGACGACTTGACGCTCGTCCTCAAAGGGCGAGTCGGATTCGAAGCGGCGGGGATCCCCTTCGGTCTGGCACACCAACGGCGGCCCGAGACCCGGGAGTCATTCCCGATCGCCTCCCTCAACCGTCTCGTCAAAGGCGAAAGTGTCGTCCGCCTGCCGCTGCGCGGAGCCCGGGCCCTGGCGGAGGTGGCGGGCAGCTTGCCCTTCGTGATGCGGGATGCAGGTCAGGCATCGCGTGCGATACAAGTCGTCGGAGAGGCCCTGCGAGCGATCCCGACCTACCATCTCCACTTCCGCAAGGACGGCTCCTTCTGGCGCGTGGTGGGGGAGCAGTGATGACGATGGACCTCGAGGCTGTGCTGAGCAAGAATCCGCGGGCGGCCTACCGGATCTATGACGGCCTGGCGACCGTCGTGCTGCCGGGTGGCGGTGAGGTCGATGTGCTGAACGAAGTCGGAAGCGTCATCTGGCATCAGATCAACGGGGAGCGCACCCTCAGGCAGATCCTGCAAGTCGTCGTGGATGAGTTCGACATCGGGCTGGACCAGGCACGCCAGGACCTGTTCGACTTCATCCAGGCGCTGTGCCAGCATGAGATGGTAAG
>JBIOWS010000268.1:0-2531 GCA_044868745.1 Candidatus Polarisedimenticolia bacterium | reverse complement strand
CTTAAGCCACTCGGACACCTCTCCAGCGCTGTTCTCCGGTCGGCGGACGG
Source organism: Candidatus Polarisedimenticolia bacterium (assembly GCA_044868745.1). GTDB lineage: Bacteria > Acidobacteriota > Polarisedimenticolia > Gp22-AA2 > Gp22-AA2 > JBIOWS01. The sequence goes on along the minus strand of JBIOWS010000268.1, from coordinate 2,481 downwards.
AACCCGGCCATCCTAAACGAACCGTCCCGGGCTGGTCAACCTGTCATCCGGAGGGGACGGACCGCGGGATCCTGGGGGTGATTTCGCTCCCCGAGGCGAAAAAAAGAGACAAAATGACGGTTTGGATCGTGTATATTTAGCAACGGTAGCTGCCGGTGACGGGAGCTTATCCTCTGGCGGCCCACACTGCCGGAGCGAGGAAGGCCGGAATGTTCCCCCGGCCGCAGGCGTTGTTGGAAAGGGCGGCGGACTCCATCGGCCACGAGCCGGAGTCAGCGCAGATAGGCACCGCCCGGCAAGTCTCGGCATCCTGAATCCCGAATCAAAACCCGTCCTCCGGGGGCGGAGCGGAGGATGGCGGCAGGCCCGCCGCGCGCGGGCCGGAACCAGAGTCCACACGTGAAGAAGACCGCAGATGTTTTCCTGAGACCCCGGAGGGGGCTTCTGGACGAGCAAGACGCCGAATCCGAACTCCTGGATCGGACCGAGGACGCCGGTGGGGAGGAGGAGGACCTGATGGACGAAGACCGCACCGAGGCGACAGGTTGGGCGGAAACCGAGGAAGTCGTGAGTCCCTCGGCTCCCGCGGGAGAAGATCTCGCCGGTGGTGGCGGCAACCTCCTGCCCATCTACTTCCGCGAGATGAAAACCGTCCCACTCCTGACCCCGGAGCGCGAGGCGCGCCTGGCCCGCCGGATGGAGACTGGGCGGCGCGGCATCCGCAAGATCATCGTCAAGCACCCGGCGCTGGGCAAGGAGATTCTGCCCGCGGCGGAGTACCGGCAGGCGACGGTCGCGCGTCCGGAGCGGGACGTGCTGCTGCGCTTCGCGGACGGGCTGAGGGGGCTCGACCGCTTCGTTCAGCAGGGGGCGAAGGGGAAGCGTGGCAAGGCGCGGCTTGAGGCCGACCGGGAGATTCAGGTGCGGCTGCGGAGCGTCAAGGTCAAGGCCGAGCGCATGCACACGCTGACGCGACGGGTGATTCGCGCCGAGACCCTGATGGAGCGATCGCGCGAGGAGCTCACCCAAGCCAACCTCCGGCTGGTGGTTTTCATCGCCAAGAAGTACCTGAATCGTGGCCTGTCGTTCCTCGACCTGATCCAGGAAGGGACCATCGGCCTGATGCGCGCGGTGGAGAAGTTCGAGCACCGCCGGGGCTTCAAGTTCTCCACCTACGCCTACTGGTGGATCAACCAGGCCATCCAGCGGGCCCTTGCCGACAAGTCGCGCACCATCCGCATCCCCGTGCACATGAACGAGAAGATCAAGAAGGTGAGCAACGCGGTCGCGGAGCTGACCGGTAAGCTGGGCCGCAAGCCGAAGGTCAACGAGATCGCCGAGAGCACGGAGATCCCCGAGGAGAAGATCGAGGAGGTGCTGCGCTCCATCCGCCGTCCGCTCCCGATCGAAAACACGGGCGAGGACGAGGACGCCGACGCCGGCCCGATCCGGTTCCTGGTGGACGAGCACTCGGTCTCGCCGCTCGAGACAGCCCTGTCCCGCAACCTCAAGGAGAAGATCGAGGAGACCCTGAGCACGCTGACGCAGCGCGAGCAGCGGATCATCCGGCTGCGGTTCGGCATCGGCGAGGCCTCCGACCACACCCTCGAGGAGGTCGGTAAGGCGCTCAACATTACTCGCGAGCGGGTCCGCCAGATCGAGTCACGAGCCCTGAAGAAGCTGAAGTGGGACGAGCGGACACGGCGCCTGAGGGAGTTCTTGTGAGCGATTCCTCCGCACCGACGCTCGACCGGACGACGCCGGGGCGTGGAGGCGGCCCAGGTGACGCGGAGCGCCCTCAAGCGCTCACCCTGAAGCAGCTGAACGAACTCGGGCCGGAGGCCCTGGTGGCGGTGGCCCGCGCGCTCGATGTCGAGAGGGTGGACGGCATCCGCCGCCAGGATCTGATGTTCGAGATCCTCAAGGTCCAGGCCGAGAAGCTCGGCAACTTCTTCTCCGAAGGGGTCCTCGAGGTGCTGCCGGACGGCTACGGCTTCCTGCGCAGCCCGGAAAACGACTACTTGCAGGGCCCGGACGACGTCTACGTGCCGCCGGCGCTCATCCGGATGTTCTCGATGCGTACCGGCGACACCGTCTCGGGGCAGGTCAGGGCGCCGCGACCGGACGAGCGCTACCTGACCCTGGTGCGGGTCGAGGCGGTGAACTTCCTCGCCCCGGAGCGCAGCCGATCTCGCAACCACTTCGACACCCTGACGCCGCTGTATCCGGACAGGATGCTGAAAATGGAGACCGACAGGGCCAACCTGTCGGGAAGGGTCCTCGACCTGTTCACGCCGATCGGCATGGGTCAACGGAGCCTGATTGTCGCGCCGCCGCGCACCGGCAAAACCATGCTGCTGCAGGCCATCGCGCACGGCATCGCGGCCAATCATCCGGATGTCTACCTCCTGGTCCTGCTCATCGACGAGCGGCCCGAGGAGGTCACCGACATGATCCGCTCGGTGAAGGGCGAGGTCGTGG
>JBIOWS010000267.1:0-2249 GCA_044868745.1 Candidatus Polarisedimenticolia bacterium | reverse complement strand
GGCGTGATGCGCAGGCCCCAATCGCCACCGTACACCAGGGTCGAGACCCCGGCGCCAGAATCGTCCACCGGGACCGCGAACGCCGGGCAGGAGGTGCCGCCTCCCCGGCTCGACCAGCCTGAAACGTAGCACAGGACGAGGTCCTCGGTCCCTATGCCGTACCGGATCGCCGCGACCGCACGCGGTTCTCCTGCGGTCTGGAATCTCTGCGAGCACCCGTCCGGACAGTTGGGATTGGGGTCGATGAAGATATCGACGTGAGGCAGATGGCTCATCGCTCTCAATCGGATTTGATCGCCGAGGCCTGAAGGATAGGCGCTCCGGCCCCGGTCGTCATTTTCTCTCGCCGCCGGAAGCGGTCCGGCTTCTTGACAGGGCGGCGTGAAAAGTCGAGTATGCGCAAATCTTCCGGAGCAGGCAGCGGGCCGCGCCGGCCGCACTCCGGAGACCCACAATCGAGCCTTCTCCGTCATCGCGGGGACTGTGGAGATGAAGTGCAGTCGTGGGCTGGGGTTCATCGCCTCGCTCGTCCTCGCCACCGGCGCCGGCTGCTCGATCCGGAAGTTGGCTGTCAACAAGCTCGGAGATGCCCTGGCGGAGAGCGGCGCCACCTACGCCTCGGACGACGATCCCGAGTTGGTCGAGGGCGCGTTGCCTTTCGGCCTCAAGCTGATCGAGAGCCTGTTGCAGCAGAGCCCTCTCCACCGCGGGCTCCTGCTCGCCGCCTCCAGCGGCTTCGCGCAGTACGCTTATGCCTTCGTCCAGCAGGACGCGGACGAGGCGGAGGACCGCGACCTTGAGGCGGCCGCCTTACTGCGCGGCAGGACGCGCCGCCTGTACTTGCGGGCCCGGAACTACGGCCTCCAGGGGCTGGAGGTGGCGCACGAGGGATTTCCGCGGGCGCTGCGCTCCGACCGTGAAGTGGCGGTGAACCAGGCGACGCTCGAGGACGTCCCGTTGCTGTACTGGACGGCCGTCTCCTGGGGCGCCGCGATCGCCCTTTCCAAGAACGACCCCGAGCTGCTCGCCGATCTGCCCGCGGTCGAGTCGCTCATCCGGCGCGCCCTCGACCTTGACGAGGGGTTCGATCGGGGGGCGATCCACGAATTTTTGCTGGCCTACGAGGGGAGCCGGTCCGAGGCGATGGGAGGGTCGATCGAGCGCGCCCGGAGGCACTTCGAGCGGGCCATGACGCTGTCGCAGGGGCTGCGCGCCGCGCCGCTGGTCGGCCTGGCCGAGACGGTGTCAGTGCGCACGCAGGACAAGAAGGAGTTCGAGTCGCTCCTCAAGCGGGCGATCGAGATCGACGTCGACGCCAGGCCGGAATGGCGGCTGGCCAACCTGGTGATGCAGCGCCGCGCCAGGTGGCTCCTGGGGCGGATCGATCTGCTGTTCGCGGAGTGACCACGATGCACAGAGGAGCTCTTCGTCGAGCGGCACTGTCGGTGGCCGTCCTCTTCGCATCCGGAACGGCCGGCCTGGCCGCTCCTGAGGCGGTCGTCGTCAAGATGGCCACCGTGGCCCCGGAAGGATCCTCCTGGCATCAGATCCTCAAGCTCATGGGGGAGAAGTGGCGCCAGGCTCCCGGTGGAGGGGTGGCGCTGCGCATCTACCCGGGCGGTGTGCTCGGCGACGAGCCCGACATGGTCCGCAAGATGCGCGTAGGCCAGATCCAGGCAGCTGCGCTCACCGCCGTCGGCCTGTCGGACATCGACAAGGGGGTGGCGGCCCTGCAGATCCCGATGATGTTCCGCTCCTACGACGAACTCGACTATGTCCGCGACCATCTCAAGCCGGCGCTGGAGAGGCGGCTGGAGGAGAAGGGGTTCGTCGTACTGAACTGGGGTGACGCCGGCTGGGTCATGTTCTTCGCCAAGGAGCCGATCTCCGGGCCCGACGACCTGAAGCGGATGAAGCTGTTCACCTGGGCCGGTGACAACAACGCCGTCGAGCTCTGGAAGGCGGCCGGGTTCCACCCTGTGCCGTTGGCGGCCACCGACATCCTTCCCGGCCTGCAGACCGGACTGATCAATGCCTTCGACACGACTCCGCTCCTGGCGCTGTCGTCACAGTGGTTCGGCCTGGCTCCGCACATGCTGGACTTGAAGTGGGCGCCGCTCGTCGGCGCGACGGTGATGACCAGTAAAAGCTTCGGCAGGATTCCCTCGCTGGCGCGGTCGGCCATCATGGAGGCGGCCGCGCAGGCGGGGGCCAGCATGAAGGAGGAGATCCGCGCCGCCGACGAGAAG
>JBIOWS010000266.1:0-8197 GCA_044868745.1 Candidatus Polarisedimenticolia bacterium | reverse complement strand
AACAGGGCCAGGCTCACGACACCGCGCAGAAACGACCTTCTGTTCACCTCGGCCCCTCTCCAGCCACGGATCAGTTTACACCGCGCCGTCACTCGGAGGTGGTCGGATCGATCATCGATCGGATCCGGGAGATGCGGCTGGCCGGAAACCCTCCCTGCTGCGCGTGCTTCCTGACCGTCTCTTCGTTCGGCGCCACATAAATGCAGTAGACCTTGTCGTCCGTGACGTAGCTCTGCACCCACTGAATCTGCGGCCCCATCTCCCGCAGCACGCCGCAGGACTTCTGGGAGATCGCCCGCAGCTCCTGGGACGACAGCTTACCGGCACCGGGGATCTCCCTCTCGATCACGTACTTGGGCATCGTCATCCTCCCTCAGGAAGTTTCAATTGTGGCACCCTGGTTCCAGCCGCGCACCACGTGCAGGGTGGCCGTGGGATCCGCTGCCCGGGCGCCGGCCAGCAGGCGACCCTCCTCCGCCTGCTCGGCCGCGAAGGCGTAAATCGCCGGCCCCCAGGAGCTCTGGCCGACGCCGTGCGCTCCGGCGCTCTTCAGGCTCTCGATCAGCCGCATCCCGCTCGGGTGGAAGAGGCCCTCCTGCACCGACTCGAAGCACGACCCGACCAGCTCCTGGGCCTCCGTCAGGGCGGCGCCGAACGAGACCAGATCGCGCTCGACCAAAGACGGCAGCAGCCGCATGAGGACGATGTGGGCGATCTGGGCGACCGTCTGCTCGGAGGCGGGGCGCAGCCGAGCGAACGCCTCCTCCTCGGCGTCGCCGCTGACGCTCTCGGCAGGACGGGGGATCGCCACCAGGATCCGCCAGTCCTCGGGGAACTCGTTCCGCAGCAGGAGCGGCGGCGCTCCTCCCAGGGTCGGCCGCGGATCGGCCGCGTGCCCCCCTTCGACCACGAAGCCTCCGCGCTGGAACGTGTGGTAGCCGACGCCGGATCGGTGCGCGCGGCCCATCACGGAGCACAGCTCTTCCGGTGGCAGGCCCAGTCCGTGCAGCCGGCTGAGCCCCGCCGCGACGGCGAGCGCCAGTTGCGTTCCCGATCCCAGACCGATGTGCTCCGGGATCGCCTCGAGAACCCGGATGCGCGCTTCGGCCTGAAGGTCGAGGGCGTCGTGGAAACGCGTCACCAGCCGCTCGATCCTCTCCGCCTGATCCCCCGTCACCTCCAGCCGGCGGGCGGTCTCCATCTTCAGGACGAACCGCGGCTTCGAGATCGAGACCCCCATCCCGCCGAAGCGCCTCTTCCTCTCCTCCGACAGGTCGAGGAAGCCGAAATGCAGCCTGGCATGGGCCCTCACCTCAACCTGCATGGCGCCACTCCTGCGCGAAAGCGCTCAGGAAATCGAACGCCTCGCGTTCCTCGGGCCCCCCCGTCTTGTCCACCAGGGGGCGCAGCCGGGAGATCTCCTCCAGCACCCTCTCCCGGCCGAGAAGGTGCAGGCGGGTGGCCAGAATCGACGCCTCGATCACCGCGTGCTTGCCGCGGTTGAAGCCGATGAACTCGCGCGCGTGTCCCTCCGCCAGGACGCGGCCCCAGAACCGGGCCCTGTCCTCGCCGAGGTCGCATGTCTCGACCACGAACTCCTTCCAATAACAGGCATCGGCCAGGATCATCCCCCGGACCTGCCCCGCTGCGCGGTGGGGAGGGACGGGCGAGCCGACGGCGCAGCGCGCGAACAGTAGGACATTGTCGGTGAAGTTGACCACTCCCTCCCCGACCTCCTGAAGGTTCCTCCAGGTCAGGACATCCCGGAACGGTCGCAACAGGATTCTCTCCCCTTCCAGCGCGATCCCCATCGGCGCGAAGTTCGGGCGTCCCGCGGCGTCGGTGGTCGAGACGATCGTCTCCAGGATCATCGCTCCTCCGGGCGGCGGCGCTCCATCTGAATTTCGACGTGCCCCACGTCGGGCAGGACGAACTTGCGCACCCGCACCACGGCGCGACGGATCGGGAAGCGCGCCAGGAGGAGCTGGAGGACGCCGCTCGCGGCGGCCTCCACGAGGTGGAAGCGGCCCGACTCGAGCAGGCCGCGCACCGCCTCGCACACCTGCCGGTAATCGATCGTCCGCGCCAGATCGCCGCTCCGTCCGGCCTCCTCGAGATCGGCGTACAGCTCGACGTCCACGCTGAGCCTCTGGCGCTCGCGACGCTCCTCGTCCGTCACGCCGATGTGGCACATGCACCGGACGTCCGCGAGCGCCAGTCGATCCTCGCCTCTCACCGCCGCGCCCTCCCGCCGGCCCTCCGGCGCCGGGCGTGGTCCCCCGCCACATCCTCTTCCACGTACGTCAGGTAGCCCCAGTGCAGCGGCTCTCCCTGGATGTACTTCTTGCCGAGGCGACAGGCCAGGTCGGCCTTCATCAGCTCGCGCCCCAGGTAGAAGGCGTGCGAGGCGTCCTCCTCCACCCCCAGCCTCGGGAAGATGCTGCGGATGTTCGTGTCCTTGACGAAGCGCTCGCTGTTGAACACGAAGATCGACTCGCCGTCGGTCTCTATGCGGAAGTTCCTGTCGGTCAGGTGGCCCTGCATCTCCCGCAGCTCCGGCTCGCTCGGGCGGGTCAGGCGGGTGTCGCGGGTGGTCACCAGGCGGTCGTCGAGCCCTTTCGGGAGACCGCTGTCGCGCAGGGCGTGGTGCATCATCCGCCTGCCGCAGTCCAGCTCCCGCACGCTGCCCCTCGCCCACGGGGCGACCTCCGTGCTGAGAGCGTACCCGATTCGGAGCTCGCTCATGATCCCCAGCAGGACGGCGTTGACGCCGGTCGAGTCGGCCTCGGTCAGCTCCGTCAGGTTCCCCACCCCCATCAGCATCTCCGACTCCGGCAGCGCCTGGCGCGCCTCGCAGTAGCGCCGGATGGAGGCGGCGAAGCCGAAGTGGATCGGATCGAGCACCGGATCCGCGATGAGGCGCGCGGCGCCGCGCCGGCGCGCCTCCTCGAGGTTCCGATAGAGCGATGGCAGCCCCTGTCCGTGATCCGGGGTCACCACCGGCACGGCGGACCGCAGGCGGTCTGCCAGATGGAGGTTGCGGGAATCGAGGCTTAGAAGAAGCTCGGCGCCGGCCGCGTCCCCCGCGAGCGCCTCCGCCTCGTTGAACGTATCGACGCTCACGCGGTGCCCCCGATTCTTCAGGAGGCCGACGAGCCGTCCCAGATCGTCGATCGGGTGCTCGGGAGAGCAGCCGAGGTCGATGACATCGGCTCCCGAGCGCCGGTAATGCTCCGCGGCCCGTATGATCTCGTCGTCGCTCAGCCTGAAGACGTCGTTGATCTCCGCCAGGATCGTGAGAGAATGCGGCCCGTCTGGACGGTAGGCGGCGCCTTCCTGCCCGAAGAAGGCCGGCAGGTCGCGCAGGTCCTTGGGCCCCTTCCGGAAAGCGACCCCGAAGCCGCCGGCGAGAGACTCGGTGTCGGCCTGGCTCATTCCCGGGAGGTAGACGGCGTCGCACTCGGGCCGCGGCAGGGTCGCCTTCAGGTAATCGGTGGTCAGGAGCGCGGCCACCTTGATGCGCAGCGCCTCCACCTGCCAGTCGAAGTCGGTCTTGAACCCGGACAAGGTTCGCTCCAGGGCGTTCTTCGCCAGCTGGCCCGTCACGAAGAGGTAGCGCGGACGATCCCTCCCCCGACCGGCTAGATCCATAGTCCACCGTGAACGTGCAGGACGGTCCCCGAGATGTACGCCGCTCTGTCGGAGACCAGGAACGCGACCGCCTCGGCCACCTCCTCGGGCCGTCCGAAACGACCGAGGGGGATCTGTTTCCGCCATCTCTCCCGCTCGGCCGGCTCCCAGCCGGCGTAGCTCTCCGTCTCCACGAAGCCGGGGCTGACGGCGTTGACGCGGATGTTGTGCGGCCCCTCCGCCCGGGCCAGTGACTTGGTGAACATGGCCAGGGCGCTCTTGGCCACGAAATACGCCGGCGCCTCGTGGGTCATGCCGGGGGAGACCTCGGCGTTGAGCGCGGAGACGTTGACGATGCAGCCGGATCTCCTGGGGCGCATGTCGACGAGAGCGGCCCGAGAGCACCAGAAGGCGCTTCCCAGGTTGCCGTCGATCATGCGACGCCAATCGGCGTCGGTCGTCTCCGCCAGCGGCCGCTCCAGGAACGGCCCGACGTTGTTGACGAGGAGATCGAGATGCCCCAGCTTGTCGAGAGCGTCACGTACGAGCCGGGAGCACCCCCCCGGGTCCGAGGCGTCGGCGCGCACGGCGAACGATTGCGGCGCGGCGGCCCTGATCCCCGCGATCGCCTTCTCCGCCGCCACGCCGTCATGCGCGTAGTTCAGCGCGACGGTGTACCCAGCCTGCGCCAGCCGCAGCGCGATCGCCCGGCCGATCCCGCGCGTGCTCCCCGTCACCAGGGCTGTCCCGGCCATCGTCACGTCGCTCTCGCTTCTGGATGATCGCCGCCGCAGCTTACCATGATCCCAGGTGCGCAGGGAGGTCATGGCGGGCGGCGCTTTGGGACGAGAGAAGCCGCCGGACACCCCCGGCTCGCTCGGCCAGAATCCGCCTGCACTCGCTCGGCGAGGCGCCGGCCGTCACGACCGTGCAGACGGGACTCCCCGCCGCGATCGGCTCGCCAGGGGCCGGCAGGTCGCGGCATCCCAAGGCGGCGAGGGCCTGTGGATCCGGGCCGCGCACGTCGCCTTCGGCGTACAGGATCCCCTTCGCCAGGAACCGGGGCCCGCCAGGTCGTTCCCACGGCCGCGTCAACGGTCCGCGAGGCAGAGGGCCGGACCCGGTCGCGCGCAGATGAATGTCCAGAAAATTCCGGCCGGAGAGCTCTTCGTGCAGCTCCATCGAGGCGGTGTAGCGCGGGTTCACCTCGATGATGTGGGGCACCCCGGAGAAGAGGATGAAATCGAGGCCGTTCAGGCCGCGCAGGCCGAAGCGACGGGAGATCGACGCGGCCGCTCCGGAGAGGATCGACAGGGCACCCGCGGGCAGCAGCTCCTCCGCTGGGCCGGCGATGTTCCCTCCGTAGCGGAAGCCCGATCCCCCCAGGGCGCGGAAGCCGACGATCTGCTCGCTCACGCCGAGGATCGCCGCCCCGCTCCCATCGGCCACGAACGCGACCGAGCCGGGGGTGCCGGGTAGATACTGCTGCCGGTAGTGCCCGCGCGGCCGCGGCTCGCCCGGGACGGCCATGTTCAGTCGCAGCCCTCCGCCCGAACGGATGCCTTTCCACAGAAACCGGGAGCCTGCACCGGTCGGTTGTTTTCGGCTCCCGGTCCAGGTCGGCGGATGGGGGATCCCCTCGCGGCGCAGGAAGGAGAAGAAGACCGCGGGGTCGCGGACGCGACCAACCGCATCCGCTCCGTTCCCCAGGACGGCGCCGCGGCGCTCCAGACGGCGCAGCAGACCGGGTCTGTTCTCGAGCCCACCGGAGTAGGCGAACGCCTCCCAGTCGAGCTCGAGCGCCGCGCGGGCCAGGGAGAGAACCGATCGCGACCGGCCGAGGTCGCGTCGGAGCGACACGACCCGCAGCGGTCGGTTCGAGGCCAGGGCGGCGAGGTCGACGTCGCCGAAGTAATCGAGGGCGAGGAGGCCGCCGGGATAGCGTTCCCGGACCTGGCGGCTGCGCGCGGCGGAGGCCGCCAGCGCACGGACGCTCACGCCGAGAAGCAGCAGACGCCGAGGCGACACCGCCTACCGCGACCCGAGGATCTCGTCCGCGCGCTTTTGCGCGGCGCGACTGTCGATGACGGGCGGGGGCTCCGCCGCCAGGAGATCCTTGAGGAAGGACGACTCCACCTTGAACTTCAGATCGCCTACGGTCATGGCCCCCAGCCCGAAGATCCCGGGACCGATCTCCGTTCCGTCATCCTGCGGCTTGATCCCCTCCACGCCGTGGGGGGGAACCGCGTTGACGTCGGCCACGACCTTGGGGCCCGCGAGCGACCGGAGAGTCTGCCGCGAAAGGAGCGGTACCCCGGCGGCGCCGGTCGCCAGGATCAGGTCGGCGTCCGCGACGATCTTCGCCAGGTCCGTCTCGGCGGGAGCGGCGCGCGCTTCGACCTCGACCTTGAACAGCGCGGCGACCTCGCGCGCCGCATCGTCCGCACGGCGCCGGCTCCTGGAAGTGAGGACGACGCGGGCCCCTTCGCGGGCCGCCATGGCCGAGGCGGCCTTCCCGACCCCGCCGGTCCCGGCCGCGACCACCACCCTGAGCCGGCCGAGGGGGCCGAGACCCCTGGCCTTGCCGACCGCGGCGACCCGCGCGAGCAGCGCCGCCGCCGTCGTGTAGCCGCCGCGCGGGTCGATCATCAGACCGATCTGGAACGGCGGGAAGAGCGTGGCGCGCGCCGAGGCCAGCATCCCCTCCGCCGCCGTCAGGTCCGACCCCGAGAAGAACAGGGACGAGAAGCGCGCTCCCTTCGGACCGTGCGAGAACATGATGTCCTGGACCAGCCCCGGCACCATCGACACTTCGATCCCCGCGTACGGGATCACCGCCTCGAAGCCGGCGTCGTACGCCATGTTGATGTCGAAGGGGCTGACGCGCGGATCCGAAGAGACCAGGTAGAGGAGGTGCTTTCTCTCCACGGTCGTCGCGGGCTCAGGCGAACGGGTGCTTCGCCTTGTCCTTCCCCTCCAGGACCGCCTTGATGGAAGGCTCCCCGCGCATGGCGCGCGCGATCGCTTCCTTGGTGGCCCTGTAGTTGTAGTCGTAGATCTTCTTCTTGTCCGAGGCCTCCCAGTGGATGAACACACCGACGATGCAGACCAGGTCCTCCGCCTGCCCCTGCGGTATGATGCCGTCGGCGACCGAATCGGCGACCGCTTTGGCGACCGCGGCCTGGGCCGGCCCGAACATCAGCACCGCCTGGTTCGCTCCCTTGATCGTCACCTTGTTCATCATGATCGCCGCCGGCTTCGGGATCAGGTTGGGCGCCAGGACCGCCAGTAGCGCCGTGTGCCCCTGGTTCTGGTTGACCAGGGCGTTGGCGAAAGCGGTCCCGACCGGGCCGTTCTTCGGACCGATCAGGAGATCGATGTGGGCCACCTCGTTCCCCTCTCCGATCAGCGACTCCCCTATCAGGATTTCCTTCATGAGGCTGCCTCCTTGGGTGTGAGCCGATTTGATGGTTTGAACGCTCCGTCTATCTAACATACGGCGCAAAGGGAGGTCAAATCGTGCCGCCCAAGCCTCTTCTTCTCGCCAGCGTGTCGGGCCCGGACGAGGCCGCGCTGGCGATCGACGGTGGGGCCGATATCGTCGACATCAAGAACCCGCACGAGGGATCGCTGGGCGCCTGCCCCCCCTCGACGCTGCGCGCCATCGTCGCCTTGCGGGCGGCGCGGGCCAGCGCGGCACGCACGCTCCGGCTCAGCGCCGCCCTGGGAGACGCCCCGAACCAGCCCGGCACCCTGGCTCTCGCCGCCGCCGGGGCCGCGGCATGCGGAGTCGATTACCTCAAGGTCGGCCTGCGCGGTGTGCGCGGGGAGGAGGAGGCGCTCGCTTTGATCCGGGCGATCGTGGCGGCGGCGAGGGAGGTCTCCCCGACGGTGCGCCTCGTTGCCGCCGCCTATGCCGACGCGGCCGAGGTCGGGTCGCTCCTCCCCGGGCTCCTGCCGGGGCTGGCGGAGCGGGCCGGGGCGCACGGCTGCCTCATCGATACCGCCCGGAAGGACGGCCGTACCCTGTTCGACCACTGCACCTTCCGGGCGCTCGCCTCCTTCCGATCCGAATGCCGGCGGCGCGGCCTCCTCTGCGGGCTGTCAGGATCCCTGGCGCGATCGCACATCCCGCTTCTCCTGGAGATCGGCCCCGACCTGGTCGGGGCGCGTGGAGCGCTGTGCGAGGGTGGCAGGGAGGGTCGTCTCGACGTTTCCCGGCTGAAGGAGTTCAGCGAGGCTTTGCGCGGAGCATGAGACGGGCCAGCCTCTCGGGGCTGCGGCCGTCGAGGATCCAGGTCTCCGCCCCCCGGGGCATCATCTTCGGGAACAACGGATCGACCACCCCCAGGCGGGCCAGCGCAGCGGCGGCCGAGCGGCTCGCGACCCTCCCGTCCGGGCGGCGTGTGCTTTTGAGGAGCACCAGTCGCGGCGCGCCGATCCGCCCGGCCAGGAAGGCGGCGATCGAATCGGAGGTCAGCCGGAACGATCGCTCCAGACTCCTCTGGCGCCCGATGATCGAGGATGCCAGCAAGATCGGCACACGCCCGGCCGCGGCCGCGCGCCG
>JBIOWS010000265.1:0-6621 GCA_044868745.1 Candidatus Polarisedimenticolia bacterium | reverse complement strand
CCTGCTGGACCTGGGGTCACTGTCGGACGTCAACATCGAGTTCTTCGGACGCAGCCGCTGCAAGGTGCAGGTGGAGGATCTGCTCGGTCCGCACCTCTCCTCGACCGACGCGGAGGCGAGCGAGCTGCTGCCGGTTCCCCTCAGCACGACGCCCGAGATCAGCGGCCCGGCCGGCGAACCGCTGAGCGACACTCCCTCATCGGCCGCTACGGAGCCCACCCGGTCCCCGATGTCTGACACCCAGCCGGGCGCACGATCGCCGGCGATCCTGCCCCCGAGGCCGGGTTCCCGCCCGACGCGCCGGATCGTCTTGCCTCCCCGCAGGTTTGGAAACGGAGGCTCCCCGCCCGGTCTGGGCCAGTCAGCGGGCAGCACGGTGGCGCGCCCAGGGGCGGCCGAGGTCCGCGCCGGCCCGGCACGCGCCTCGGCCGGCCGCTGCCGGCTGCCGACGTCCTTCGGCTATCCCGACGAGACCTTCGACGCTGTCGTGGCCTGGGACATCTTCAATTTCTACGATCCGGAGTCGGCGCGTCTGATCACCGCCGAGACCCGGCGCGTCCTGAAACCAGGCGGTCTGGTCCTGTGTTATTTCCACGCCAAGCGCCTGGAGGGACTCGATGCGCCCCGGCGGTACCGGATCATGGACGAGAGGCGGGTCGCCTGCGAGTCGATTCGGCCCGTCCGCCAGCTGGCGCGCCACGTCTACCAGAACCGGGACATCGAGAAGATGTTCGCGGGCCTCGCGATCATCGAGCTTTATTTCCTCAAGAATTCGCTACGCGAGATCCTCATGGAAAAGAGGCCGGAGCGGACCCTGAACCCGAGGCCTCTGGTCCGTCCCGCCACCCCGAAACCCCCGCGCTTCACGATCGAATAGCGAGGCCGCGCCGTGCATGCGCTCGCCCGCCGCGGCGACATCCGAAACATCGCCATCGTGGCCCACGTCGATCACGGCAAGACGACGCTGGTGGATCGCCTGCTCCAGCAGACCGGCGCCTTTCGGGCCAACGAGAGGATGGTCGATCGGGTCCTGGACAGCAACGACCTGGAGCGCGAGCGTGGCATCACCATCCTGGCGAAGAACACCTCGATCCGCCACAACGGGGTCAAAATCAATATCGTGGACACGCCCGGCCATGCCGACTTCGGCGGAGAGGTGGAGCGCACCCTGGGGATGGTGGACGGCGTGCTGCTCCTGGTGGACGCGGCCGAAGGCCCCCTTCCGCAGACCCGTTTCGTCCTGAAGAAGGCGCTGGAGCTCGGCCTGCGTGCCATCGTCGCGATCAATAAGATCGATCGGGCCGACGCGCGCGCGCATCAAGTTCTGGACGAGGTGTTCCAGCTCATGCTCGACCTGGGGGCACCCGACGAGCTGCTCGATTTCCCCCACCTGTATACCTCGGCCAAGCTGGGGTACGCACGGCGCGAGCTGGAGCACGTTGACACCGATGTCCGGCCGCTCCTCGATACGATTCTCGACGCGGTGCCCCCTCCCCCGGGAGACGCCGCGGCGCCGCTGCAGCTGCAGATCGCGACCCTCGACTACAACGACTATGTGGGCCGGATCGCGATCGGACGGATCTTCCGCGGCACCATACGTCTGGGAGCTCCGGTCAGCCTCCTGAAGCTGGACGGCGCCATCCAGAGCTGGAAGGTGACCCGGCTGGAGACCTTCGAGGGGCTCAAGCGTCTGGGAGTGCAGGAGGCGTCCGCCGGGGAGATCGTGGCGGTCGCGGGCATCTCCGACATCCAGATCGGGGAGACCCTCGCCGACCCCGACAGCCCGGACGCGCTACCACCGATCCGGGTGGACGAGCCGACGATCTCCATGGAGTTCGTGGTGAACGACTCCCCGTTCTCCGGGCAGGATGGCCGGTTCGTGACCTCGCGCCACTTGAGGGAACGTCTGGATCGCGAAACGCGCGCCAACGTGGCGCTGCGCGTCGAGGAGACCGACTCCCCCGATACGCTCGCCGTTTCCGGTCGCGGCGAGCTGCACCTGGCGATCCTCGCCGAGACGATCCGCCGCGAGGGGTACGAATTCCAGCTTTCGAGGCCTCGGGTGATCCTGAAGCGGGACGGGCGCGGAACACTTCTCGAGCCGATCGAATTCCTGGTCCTCGACCTCGAGCAGACCTACATGGGGCGTGTGATGGAGATGCTGGGCGCCCGTCGCGCCGTGCTGGCCGACATGATCGGCGCCGGCACGGGCCGGGTCCGTCTGGAGTTCACGGTCCCGGCCAGGGGGCTTCTCGGCTTCCGCCGGGAGTTCTTGAGCGAGACCCGAGGGACCGGGATCATGTCGCACGTCTTCCACGAATACGGTCCTCACCGCGGCGAGATACCGGCCCGGAGCCGGGGCTCCCTGGTGGCCAAGGAACCCGGCACCACCGTCGCCTACGCCCTACACAACCTGGAGGACCGGGGCATCCTCTTCTTGGGGCCGGGCATGCCGGTCTACGAGGGGATGATCGTCGGCGAACACACGCGCGACGACGATCTTGTGGTGAACCCCTGCAAGAGGAAGCATCTGACCAACATGCGCGCCTCGACCGCCGATGAATCGATCCGCCTCACCCCGCCGCGCCTGATGTCCCTGGAAGATTGCATCGAGTTCATCACCGACGACGAACTGGTCGAGGTCACGCCGAAGGCCATCCGCCTGCGCAAGCGACTCAGGAGCTCTCTGGACCGCAAGCGCAGCGAGCGCTCGGGAGTGGAGGCCGGAGCCTCTTGACGCGCACGGGCACAGTACCGCGTATCGACCTTCACCGTCCTTCCATTCCGCCGATCACGAAGATCCGCCGCCCGCTGTGCATCGCCCACCGCGGCGCTTCCGCTCGAGCCCCCGAGAACACCCTCGCCGCCATCGCCCAGGCGATCACGCTGGGGGTCGATGCCATCGAGATCGACATCCACCTCAGCGCCGACGGAGTCCCCGTCGTCATCCACGACGACACGGTCGATCGGACGACCGACGGCCGCGGTGCCGTGGGCTCGATGACACTGCCGGAGCTCAGGCGGCTGGACGCAGGCTCCTGGTTCGGGCCCCGATTCAGGGGTGAGAGGATCCCGACCCTGGAGGAGGTCTTCGACCTGGCGCGCGGCCGTTGCGGCCTCGACATCGAGATCAAGGGCACGGAGACCGCCGGCCCCCGCCGCGGCGCGTCCGGCCGGCGCCGGGCGCGCGCGGACGACGCCCCGGCTCGGGCGGTCGCCCGGGCGCTCCAGCGCTCACCGTTTGACGATTTCCTCGTCGTCTCATCGTTCTCACGCCAGGTCCTGCTCGCCTCCCGCCCGCTCCTGCCGGGCCGCCGTCTCGGCTTTCTCGTCTCCCGCTCCGTTCGCGGTCTCCGCCACCTCCACCTTCAGATCGGGCTCTTCGCCCTCCATCCGCACGCCCGACTGGCAAGCCCGAGGCGCGTCGAGTCGGCGCATCGCCTCGGACTCGCGGTGATCTTCTGGACGGTGAACGACGCCCGCCTCATGCGCCGGCTCGTCGCCATGGGAGGGGACGGGCTGATGAGCGATGACCCTGCATTGTTCCGGACGCTCGAGCCACGCGCCGCCGTCGGTCCCCGTGACCGGGATCACTCCCCCGGTCGCTGAACCCTCCATCCTCTGAGGCACCGGACCTGCATCGGCGGGGGGTGACTCGGCCAGGATCGTCGTTGACAGGCACCCGGGGTGACCGTATAGTCCCGGCGACGGCGCCTCGGAAGGCGGGCGGGGGTTCATGTCCAGAAACGAGAGCAATCAGGCACTTCTTCGCTCCTTCGATCGCCCCGTCCACGTCCCCACCGCGCCAGGAGGAGTGGTCCGCCGCTGTTGTTGTCCCACCTAGGCCTGCAGGGTCCCGGGAGAGCGGACGGCGGCGGAACAGAGCGACGACATCAGCCAACACCCTTCCCGGGAGACCGGGGAGGGTTTTTTATTTTGGGCGTGGTGCAACCAGGAGGTAAAGCGTCGTGAAGAAGAGAGTGACGGTACCTGACGATGAGCGGGCCGAGGCGCGTGCGGCGGCGGAGTCCGCCCGGCCGGCAAGCAGGCCGGGGCCGACTCCCCTCGGAGGCCGGCTGGTCGATCGCGTGCTGGCGGGACCGGCCCGCGATGCGGCGAGGGCCCTGGCCGATCGGCTTCCGAGGATCACGCTGACGCTCGACCAGGTGGTGACACTGGAGATGATCGCGACCGGAGTCCTGAGCCCCCTCGAGGGGTTCCCAGGCAGTACCGACTATGCCTCGATCCTGGATCGCGGGCGGCTCGCCGACGGCACCCCCTGGACGCTGCCGCCAACCCTGGCGCCAGCCGACGAGGAGGGACGCCGCGTGGCCGAGCGGATCGGGGAAGGAGAAGGTCTAGCCCTCGTGGATCGGGCGGGCAGACCGGTGGCCCTGATGCACGTCCAGGAGAAGCACGCCATCGACAGGTTCGACAGGGTCAGGAAGCTGTTCGGGACGACCGACCGGCGACACCCCGGCGTGGACGCCGTCTTCAGACGGCTCGGGGAGGTGGCGCTTGCAGGACCGATCGACCTCCTGGAGAGAACCGACTGGGGTCCGTTCGAGAGGTACCGCCTGGAGCCAAAGGATGCCTGGCGCCTGTTTCACGAGGAACGCGGCTGGAAAAGCGTGGTGGCCTTCCAGACGGCCAATCCCCTGCACCGGGGTCACGAGTACCTCCAGAAGTGCGCCCTGGAGATCTTCGACGGCCTGTTCATCCATCCCGTGGTCGAAACGACGCGGCGGGCCTATTTCCGGAACGAGTTCCGCCTCAAGGCGTACGAGGTCGCCCTGCGTCAGTATTTTCCGGCCGATCGCGTGGCGCTGGCTCCCCTGCGGATCACGATGCAGTACGCCGGACCTCGAGAGGCGATTCTGCACGCCCTCATCCGGCGCAACTTCGGGTGCACCCACTTCATCGTGGGACGGGATCATGCCGGCTTCGGGAGCTTTTACGATCCATACGCCTCGCAGCGCGCCTTCTCCGACTACGGCAGGGAGGAGCTTGGCATCGAGCCGATCTTCTTCCGCGAGTCGTTCTATTGTGCGCGCTGCGGCGGGGTCGCCTCGGAGAAGACCTGCCCGCACGGCCGCGAGCACCACATCACCATGAGCGGGACCGGCCTTCAGGACCTCCTGCGCTACGGCTACCTGCCGCCCAAGGAGGTGCTGCGTCCCGAGGTCGGGCAGATCGTGCTGCAGGGGATCCAGCCCAAGGGAGTGGGGCCCGACGGGCAGGCGATCCGCCCGGTGGGCGAGACGATTAAGGGACTGTTCCCCTCCTACCTGACACACGCCGGGATGGGAGGTGCGAGACGCGGGCGACCCCTCGATCCCGCAATACTCGACCTGCGCGACCTCGAGGCCTCCCTGAAGGACGCGCGCGACAACGCCACGCGCGTCTACGGGCGGGTCCACGAGACCTTCGCCTCCCTGTTCGACCTCGCCCGAGGGATTGCGGGCGCGGTGCACGAGCCGACGCGCCGCGAGGCCGTCGCCATCCAGGAAGAGTTGGTCGAAGCGCTGGAGCAGAAGGTCGCAAGCGCGCCTGCGGCGGTGGACGACCCCTTCATGTACCAGGATCGCGAGGAGGCCGAGCGCGAGCTCCGAATCGCGCGGCAGATCCTGGACGACCTGCGGCGGGGCCAGGGTGCCGATTTCGGCGCACGGGTCTGGAATCAGCGTCCCTACGACGATTACAAGACCTGAGACGGCGGAGTCGCGGTATCTTCGGGGAGCTTGATTGCGGGCTCGATTCCGCTCTTCCGTCGTCTTGACAAAGGGGGGTCCTTGTGATGTATTGGGGCGCCATTTTCCAGGATGAATACTTCAAGGGGGTGAGACTGTGGCAAAGAGAAAAGCGAAGCGCAAGGCGCCCCGCCGGAAGAAATCAGCCCGCAGGCCCTCGCGCATGAAGACGTCCGCCAGGAAGGCCGCTCGCAGGAAGAGCGCCCGCAAAGCCCGACCAGCCAGGAAGGCGGGCGCACGCAGGGCTTCCCGGCGCAAGTCTGCGGCCCGGAGGGCGGCGCCCAGGCCGCGCCGTCCCGCCCCCAGCCCCGCCTCTCCCGCGCCGGCCATGACTCCCGCGAGCGTCCCCTCCAGCACGCCGACGCCGGGGTTTACGCCGTCTTACGGCACGGGATACGGATCGAGCGAAGAGGAATAATCCTTCGCGGGTTCAGGCGTTCGCAGAGAGATCCGATTACAAAGCCGTTCCGGTCCCCACAAGCGGCCGGGCGGCTTTTTTGTCATTCCGAGGACTCAGCACGACGCGGCAGGGTCGCGGTGTGCGGCGCGAGGGACAGCCTGGTCCGGTTGACTCGTCGCGGGGCAGGACTATATTGGGGTATGGTCAGGGTACGTCCACTTCATGCGAGGTTTGATGGCCAGCGCCCCACTGAGCCAGGCAGATATCTCGTTGCGCAAAGGGATCGCCGCGCTGGAGCGCCGCTGCTTCCAGGAGGCGATCTCCATGTTCCAGGCGGCGATCGACCAAGAGCGCCAGGAAGGGGCCAAGAATCCCAGGATGAAGTACGTCTCTTACCTGGGTCTGGCGCTCACCCTGGCGCAGGGGAAATCCGAAGAGGGTCTGAAGCTCTGCCAGCAGGCGGTGAAGCGC
>JBIOWS010000264.1:0-5931 GCA_044868745.1 Candidatus Polarisedimenticolia bacterium | reverse complement strand
CCGGCGATCGGCTTCATCAGGAACAGCGTGCCCTGCTTCAGCAGCAGGGTCATGTTGTCCTTCTTGATCGGCAGGTTCGCCACGGCGTATGCGGTGCCGGTCTCGAGCCCGGTCCTGTAAAAGGCGTCGAAGATGGCGTCGCGGTCCTTGACGAAATCCGCATCGGCGCGTGCCTCGGCGGCTGCGGGAGGTTGCTCCTGGGCCGTCGCCATCCCCGGTCCCTCGCGGCGGGCCCCTTGGTCCCAGACGATCAGAGCGAGGACGGCCGCGATCATGGCCTCGCGGCGCCTGAGCAGCGCCAAGCAGGTTGACATCGGATCCTCCTCCCCTCGCAGGCTTCCTGTTCTGTCGGGAGAGCGGCGCACCCGTCGCCGCTTCGCCACGATCTTACCACCGGGCCGGCACTGCGGATCGGTGCTCACCCGACAAGGCGGACGACCGTCTTCAGCGGGTCGGCCCCATCGATGACGACGGCGGCGATCCCCTCGAGGAGCGGCAGACGGAGGCGCTGCCGGGCGGCGAGATCGCGGGCCTGACGGACGGCGCCGATCCCTTCCACGACGCCCGGGATCGTCGCGAGCGCCTCGCCGAGGGCCCCGTCCGGCTCGGACGCAGCCACGCCCTCCCGGGGATGGCGGCGGGCCAGCTCCTCGCCCATGCGCCGGTTCCGGCTGAAATCGCTCAGACCGGTGCCGACCAGGTCGCCCAGGCCCGCCAGACCGTAGAAGGTCGCCCGCCTGCCGCCCAGGGCGATCCCGAGACGGGCCAGCTCCGGCAGTGCGCGCGCCAGGAGCGCCGCCTTCGTATTGAGCCCGAGCCCGAGGCCGTCGCACAGGCCGAAGAGAAGGGCGTAGGCGTTCTTCAGCACCCCCCCCAGCTCCACCCCCGGCAGGTCGCGGCTGACGTCCAGACGCAAGATCGGCGTCTGCAGTTCGCGGCGCACGGCGCGGGCCAGGCCGAGGTCGCTGCCGGCCAGCACGACCGCCGTCGGTACGCCGCGGCTCAACTCGTGGGCCACGGACGGCCCGGACAGGGCCAGAACGCGTTCGCGGATCGGGGCCGGAGACTCGGAGGCGATCACCTGCGACATCCTCAGCCCGCTTTTGGCTTCGAGTCCTTTCGAGGCGCTGACCAGGACGGGGGGGGAGAAGACCGATCCCTGCCCGGCGCCGGAGGCTGCGAGCGCGGTCGCCACCTGCTGCGCGACGCCGCGCACGACGCTGGAAGGGATAGTGAACAGAATGATGTCGGTGCCCGCGATGGCTTCGGCGAGATCCGTCACCACCGCGAGTGCGCGGGGCAGTGGAACGCCGGGGAGGTATTTGGTGTTCAGCCGCCGCTCGCGGATCTCGCGCGCCACGTCGGATTCGATCGTCCAGAGAACAACGTGCCGGAGCTTCCCGGCGCGGATCCCGGGGACGCCGCCTCCGAGAACGATGCCGAGGGAAGTCCCGAGGTTTCCGGCGCCGAGGATCGCGATCCGCGCGCTGGCCACCGTCATCTCCGCTGCGACCGGCGCGTACTCTAGCACAGGGGCGATGCTATAATCCGCAGACGGCGCGCTCCCCGAGAGTCCTGCGCGGCAGGCAAAGTCGGCCGCGGAGCGCCCCGGGTCGCGGCGAGGGCATGGAATACGAACCGGTCATCGGCCTCGAGGTCCACTGCCAGCTCCTCACCGTCTCCAAGATCTTCTGCGGCTGCTCCACCCGGTTCGGGAGCCCTCCCAACACCAACGTCTGCCCGGTTTGTCTCGGCATGCCGGGCGTGCTCCCGGTCCTGAACCGGCGGGCGGTCGATTTCGCGCTGCGCGCCGCCCGCGCCTTGGACTGCGAGATCCGCCCGCAATCGATCTTCGCCCGCAAGAACTACTTCTACCCCGACCTGCCGAAGGGATACCAGATCTCGATGTACGACCGGCCCCTGGCGGTCGGAGGGCACCTGGACCTCCGGGTGGGCGGGGTGGATCGCCGGATCGGGATCACCCGCCTCCACATGGAGGAGGACGCGGGCAAGCTTCTGCACGAGGGGTTTCCGGACTCGGATCGGAACTCCCGCGTGGACTACAACCGCTCCGGGGTCCCCCTGATCGAGATCGTCAGCGAGCCGGACCTGCGCTCGCCGGAAGAGGCGCACGCCTATTATTCCGAGCTGCGCTCCGTCCTGGTCTGCATCGGCGTCAGCGACGGCAACATGGAGGAGGGGTCGTTGCGCTGCGACGCCAACGTCTCGCTGCGCCCGAGGGGACAACCGGGGCTCGGCACCAAGACCGAGTTGAAGAACCTCAACTCGTTCCGCTTCGTCCAGCGCGCCCTCGAGTTCGAGATCCGGCGGCAGGCCGACCTTCTGGTGCGGGGCCAACCGGTGGTCCAGGAAACGCGCCTGTACGATCCGGACGAGGATCGCACCTATCCGATGCGATCCAAGGAGGAGGCCCACGACTACCGTTACTTTCCCGAGCCCGACCTCCTCCCCCTCCTGGTCGACCGGGAGTGGATCGACTCGGTCGGCAAGGACCTCCCCGAGCTACCTGCCGTGCGCCGCAGGCGCCTCATGAAGGACTACGGGCTTCCCGAGCAGGACGCTCTGCTCCTGACCTCCGACCCCGCACTGGGCGACTACTTCGAAGCGACGGCGCGCGCGGCAGGCAACGCGAAAGCGGCCGCCAACTGGGTGATGACGGAGATCCTGCGCAAGGTCAAGGAGCGCAAGATCGATGTCGCGGCCGTCCCCCTCGATCCCACCCGCCTCGCGGACCTCGTCCGCCTGGTGGACGGCGGGACGATCTCCGGCAAGATCGCCAAGGAGGTGTTCGAGGCGATCTACGACACCGGTCGGGACGCCGCGGAGGTCGTGCGGGAGCGCGGCTGGGCGCAGGTGAGCGACGAGGGAGCGATCCGCCAGGCGATCGAGGCAGTGATCACCGCGAGCCCGGAACAGTATGCCAGGTACCGGGGAGGCAAGGCGGCCCTGTTCGGCTACTTCGTCGGCCAGGTTCTGAAGGCCACGGGCGGCAAAGCCAATCCGGGGCTCGTGAACCGGCTGCTGAAAGAGCGCCTGGACCGTCCCTAAAGGCGCGCAAGGCCCGGGGCCGCACGGCATGATCAAGCTCTTCCACGTCACGAAGAGGTACACCGCCGGGGCGCCCGCTCTCAGCGACGTGAGCGTGCACGTCGACAAGGGGGAGTTCG
The DNA here is from genome assembly GCA_044868745.1 of Candidatus Polarisedimenticolia bacterium. GTDB lineage: Bacteria > Acidobacteriota > Polarisedimenticolia > Gp22-AA2 > Gp22-AA2 > JBIOWS01. The sequence goes on along the minus strand of JBIOWS010000264.1, from coordinate 2,743 downwards.
TCTTCCTTACCGGCCCGAGCGGCGCGGGGAAGACCACGCTGCTGAGGCTGATCTTCCGAGGCGAAGTCCCCACCTCGGGCCAGGTGATCGTCAATGGCCAGAACGTCGCCACCCTTCCGGCCCGCGGCATCCCGTTTCTCCGCCGGCAGATCGGCGTCGTCTTCCAGGACTTCAAGCTCCTGCCGCGCAAGACCGTGTTCGAGAACATCACCTACGCCACTCAGGTCGTCGGACTGCCTCCGAAGGATCAGAGAAGCCGGACCTACAGGGTGATCGAGATGCTCGGCCTCAACCACCGCCTGCACAACTTTCCGGAGCAGCTCTCGGGAGGAGAGCAGCAGCGTGTGGCGATCGCCCGCGCCCTGGTGAACCGGCCGCTCATCCTCCTGGCCGACGAGCCGACCGGCAACCTCGATCCCGACCTGTCCCTGGAGATCATGAGCCTGTTCAAGGACATCAACTCGCACGGCACGACCGTGGTGATCGCCACGCACGATCGCGACACCATCCGCCGCGTGGGACGGCGGTCGATCGCTCTGGAGCACGGTCACCTGCTCGCCTCGGGAGCGGCCTGAGCGATGCGTCGTCTGCTGCGCGCCCTGCGTCACTCCGTCCGCGAAGCACGGGACGGTCTGTGGCGGAACCCATTGCTGAGCCTGCTGTCGGCCGCGTCGATCGGTGTTTCACTCTACGTGGTCGGTCTGTTCCTCCTGCTGGGCTTCAACCTGGATGAGTTCGTCCGGGCACTGGGCCGCGAGAACCAAGTGCAGATCTACCTGAAAGAGGATGCCCGCACGCAGGAGGTCGATGGCCTGCGCTCCGAACTCGCCACCGACCCTGCCATCGAGGCAGCGCACTTCGTATCCAGCGAGGAGGCGCGCCAGCGCTTCCGGCAGACGTTTCCGGCGCTCCAGGATCTCGCGGATCGGAGCGGCCGGAACCCATTCCCCTCCTCCTTCGAGCTGGAGCTCAAGGAAGAGTACCGTGGTCTCGACGCGGTGGACCGGCTGGCCAAGTCGTACCGGAGGGCGCCCGGCGTCGAGGAGGTGCGCTACGATCCGGGGTGGATCCAGCGTCTGGCCGGGATCGTCGCCCTCGTCCAGAGGGGCGGGTATCTCCTCGGCGGGCTGCTGGCGCTGGCCGCTCTGGTGACGGTCGGTGCGACCGTGAGGCTCACCGTGCTGGCCCGCCGCGAGGAGATCGAAATCATGAAGCTGGTCGGCGCCACCGCCTCGTTCATCCGGGGGCCGTTCCTCCTGGGCGCCACCGCGCAGGGCCTGGTGGGCGGTGCGGTGGCCGTCGGGGGGCTCCTGCTGACCCACAGGCTGCTGTTGCGCTCCGCGATCTTCAGGGCCAATCCCTTCATGGCGATCGCGGCCGGCCGTTTCCTGCCGACGGAGGCCACACTCTGCGTGGCGGCCGCCGGCGCCGTCCTGGGGCTCGTCGCGGCCGCCCTGTCGCTCCGGCGGGCCGGTACCTTCTGAGGACTCTCCCACGGAAAGGAGCCTTCGATGAGACACAGCGGCGCCTGGCCCGTGCGATCCCTCGGGCTCGCCGTCGTGGCCGCTCTCGGGATCGCCCTGGCGGCCGGCTCCGGGCGGGGCGAGGCGGTCACTTCGGACACCGGCGGCGGGGGCGCGATCGTTCTGGAGAACCAGCGTGTGCGGGCGAGGGCGATCGTCTACCCGCCTGGTGCGCGCTGCCCGGAGCACGAGCATCCCTCGCCCCGGGTGGTCGTGGTGCTCGGAGGGGGCCGCCTCGAGATCCGAGGCGCGGACGGCGAGGCGAGGACACTCCTGGTCAAGAGCGGCGACGTGGTCTGGCGGCCGGCGGAGAAGCACGCGATCGCCAACGTCGGCACGTCGACGATCCGCCTGGTCGAGATCGACGTCCTCGACTGCCCGCCTCGCTGAGGCGGAAAGGCTCCTAGAATTCCCGCGCGATGTAAAAGGACGTCACGGTCCCGTCCTTGTGGAAGGGATCATCGATCCGCTTGAAGTCGCTCAGATTGCAGATGCCGTCACCCGAGACGTCGCAGACCTCGAGAGTGTTCTCGAGTTGCCGTGCGAACGACCAGGTCAATTGGAAGGGGCCCAGGTAAAAATTCCAGCCGAACCCGTAGGTCGCCCGGCCATCCCCCAGCTTGCTGTTCTCCGAGTCCCAGAACTTGAAGGTTCGCCTCGCCTGGTAGAACGTGCCGGTGAGCTGGCCGTTGTCCGCCCCCTCCAGAACGTACCCCTCCCGTGGGTGGAAGAAATCACCGTTCCCGAACCAGGCCGCCCCGATGTCGAGGAAAAGGAAGGCGCGTATATCGCGGATGATGCCGAAGGGGAAGGCGAGGGCGTCCACGAGCGGAAAACGGTACTCCAGGTTCATGAAAGCCACCCGGGTACCGAAGAACTCACGAAAGTCGTAGCCGCGCAGCTGGTTCAATCCACCCATCGAATAGATGTCGAACCCCTGGCCGTTGCTGACCAGGCCGACGAGGCGCAGGGCGAGCAGCGATCTCGAGGTCGCCCGCCTGTAAATGCGATAGTCGAATCTCGTGTTGACGAAGGAGCCGGTCCTGAACAGGTCGGTGTCGCCCGCGGCGGACAGCGTGGGGGCGTACTGCTGGGTCAGCTCGAAGCGCTGCCCGTGATAGGGGCCGAACTCCTTGAAGCGCGTCGTGTCGCCGCTCAGGCTCCAGGCCGCGAGGGGGAAGCTCTCATCGAGGGACGCGAAATCGGTGTTGAACGTCACG
>JBIOWS010000263.1:0-5543 GCA_044868745.1 Candidatus Polarisedimenticolia bacterium | reverse complement strand
TTCGTTGCGCAGCGCGTCGGGCTCGAAGCGGCTCGGCGCCTCCATGGCGACGAGCGACAGGAGCTGCAGGAGGTGATTCTGGAACATGTCGCGCAGGACGCCGGCGCCGTCGTAGTACGGTCCGCGATCCCCGACCAGGCCCGACTCGGCCACGGTGATCTGAACGTGGTCGATCAGGTTGCGGTTCCAGAGCGGCTCGAAGACGATGTTGGCGAAGCGAAACACCAGGATGTTCTGGACCGTCTCCTTGCCGAGCCAGTGATCGATGCGGAAGACCTGCGATTCGCCGAAGGCGGAGAGGACCTTGCGGTTCAGGGCGCGTGCCGATTCGAGGTCGTTCCCGAACGGCTTCTCGATCACGACCCTGCGCCATGCCTGCCCCTGACCGGATCCCGCTCCGGCCAGCCCCGCCTCCTGCAGGCTGGTCAGCGCCTTCGAGTACAACCACGGGGCCAGGGCGAGGTAATACAGCCTGCCGCCGTCCATCTCTTGAAGCGCCTGCGCGACGCCGGCGAGACCGGCCCCCTCGGAGACGTCCCCGTGGACGAAACGGAGGCAGCGCGCGAACTCGTTCCAGGCGGTTCGATCGTAGGGGACGCCGCTATTGCGCATGGCGGCCTCGATCTGGTCGCGGAACGCCTGGTCCGAGAGTTCCTGGCGTGCCACGCCGAGGACGCGGGTGCCGGGGGGCAGCCTGTTCTTTCTGGACAGGCTGAACAGGGCGGGCACGAGCTTCCCGGAGGTGAGGCTGCCCGTGGCCCCGAAGATCACCACGGTCGGCAAGCTACCGCCCTTTGAATGGATGGCCGCCGAACTGGTGCCGCATGGCGGCGAGAAGACGATCGGCGAAGGAGTTCCGCTGCCGGCTGCGGAAGCGGGAGAGCAGGGAGAGCGCGATGGCGGGGATCGGGACGTCGCGCTCGATCGCCTCGAGCACCGTCCAGCGTCCCTCGCCGGAGTCCTCCACCCACGGTTCGATCCCGGCCAGGTCGGGACGTTCCTCGAGAGCCCGGGCGGTCAGGTCGAGGAGCCAGGAACGGACGACGCTGCCGTTCTGCCAGATGCGGGCGATGCCCCCGAGGTCCAGCGCGAAGTCCTCCCTGGACTGCAGGAGGGCGAACCCCTCGGCGTAGGACTGCATCAGGCCGTATTCGATGCCGTTGTGGACCATCTTCACGAAGTGTCCCGTCCCGACCCCGCCGACGCGTCCCCAGCCGCGGTCGGGGGCGGGCGCCAGATCGGCGAAGGCGGGGCGGAGTCGATCGACGATTTCGGCGGGACCGCCGATCATCAGGCAGTACCCTTCCCGCAGGCCCCAGACTCCGCCGCTCGTGCCTTGGTCGAGGTACCCGATCCCGTGCCCGGCCAGCGCCGCCGCCCGGCGTATATCATCTTTATAGTGGGTGTTGCCGCCATCCACGAGCACGTCGCCCCGTGCGAGGAGGCCGCCTAGGCGCTGCACCGCGTCCTCGGTCGCCTGCCCGGCGGGGAGCATCAGCCAGATGGCGCGCGGCGGCTTGAGGGCGGCGACCAGATCCTCGAGAGAGGCGGCGGCGGTCATCCCCTCGGCCTCGAGCTGCCGGAGCGTGGCGGCGGTGCGGGCATGGCCGGCGACCCTGTGCCCGGCGCCGATCCAGCGGCGCGCCATGTTGCCGCCCATCCTGCCGAGCCCGACCAGCCCCAGATCCATCTCTCAACCCTCCTCGAGAGCCTGCATCTTGCGCAGCCGGCGAAGGTGCCGCTCCTCACCCGAGAAGCGGGCTGCGAGGAAGTCGCGCACCAGGTCGCGCGCCAGGGCCTCGCTGACCACCCGCGCCCCCAGGCAAAGGACGTTGATGTCGTCGTGCTCGACCCCCTGACGGGCGCTGTAGAGGTCGTGGCACAGGCCGGCGCGAACCCCCCGGATCTTGTTGGCCGCCACGCAGGCTCCCACACCGCTGCCGCAGACGATGATGCCGCGCTCGACCGTCCCCGCCGCGACCGCCCTGCCGACGGCGGCCGCGTAATCCGGATAGTCGTCGTCCGGGTCGAGCCTGACCGCCCCGAGGTCCTGTACCGTGTGCCCGTCGCGGCGCAGCACCTCGGCGAGGGCGTTCTTCAGGGGAAAGCCCGCGTGATCGCAGCCCAGCGCAATCTTCACCGCGGCGCTCCTCTCACCTCGAAGGTCAGGGCGGCCCAGTAAGAGACCCAGTCGGCGCGATCGTCCCCCGCAAGGGCACGCATGCGTGACGTTCTGAGAAGCTGCCAGCCGGAGGCGCGGATCGGGACGTGGGCGCGCCCCTCGCCGTCCAGGCGCCCGCACCAAGCGTAGTCATCGTGCGCAACGGAGTAGCCCGCGTAGGTGGCACAGAGGTAGCCAGTGGAGTAGGGCCTGCCCTCGAAGAAGACCCGCGCCGGCAGGAGGTCGCCGGGACGCAGATCCGAGGGGCGTCGGTCCGGGACGATTTCGATCGTGAGGCCGAGCCTTTGCCGCGCCACGTCCGAGCCGTGTCCGGAGGCATCGACCAGGGTCTTGACATAGCGGCTGTAGCGCTCGCGCCCCGGTGCTCCGCGCGCCTTCATGTCCTTGCGCATCCCGAGGATCTCCTCATGCCCCTCGCGCTTGAGGTAGTCCTCGAACTTCGCGGGTTCGATCTCGATGTAGCTGGGCTCGCTGACCAGGGCGAAAACCGAAGTCCCCTCGGAGCGCAGCCGGACGCGGGCCTTCAGCGGATCGCCTTCGAGGGCGGCGCCCTTGAGGTCCAGCCGGCCGGTCCCGTCGAGCAGGTAGAACTCGCGCGTCTGTTTCGATCGCCAGGCCGTCGGCTCGCCGGGGAACGTCTCGCTGACATGCAGGGCCAGGTCGAAGTCGGCGGCCAGCTCCGGCGAAGAGGACGCGGGGATCAGGTAGAAATCGTGCGCCAGCGCGATCGGCGTGGTAAGAAGAATCGGGAGCAATGGAACGGCGCGCTGGATGCCTCTCATATCTTCACCTCGTTCGCACTATATCATCGCGGCCTGAGCCCAAACCCTTTCGGCGGCCCGCTCGCCGGTCTTGATGCAGTCGGGAATGCCGACACCGCGCAGGCCGTTCCCCGCCAGAGCCAGGCCCGGCCAGCGCACGAGGCCGCCGTCGATCGCGGCGACGCGGTCGAGGTGACCGATCTGGTACTGCGCCATCGACCGCGCGTGCAGCGAAGCCCGGGCGAAGAGCGGCGGAGCGCTGATGCCGAGCGCGTGGCGGAGGTCGTCCCGGACGGACCGCACCAGCTGCCCGTCGGCCGGCGTGCCGGCCGGCTCGCCGAGAAAGGCTCGCAGGAGGACCCGGCCTTCCGGAGCCCTGCCGGCGAACTTGACGCTCGAGAAGGTGCAGGCGACGAGGAGCCGTTTCTCCGTGCGCGGCACGACGAACCCGAAACCGTCGAGCGGGTGCGGGACGTCCTCACGCCGGTAGGCGAGGCTTACGGTGGCGGCGGTTCCGTAGGGGATCCCCTCCAGGAGATCGGCCAGAGGGGCGTCGGCACCTCGCAAGAGGGCAGCCGAAGCGCTGGCCGGCACGGCGAGAACGACGGCGGCGGCATCGATCCGTTCCCCCGACTCCGTCGCGACCGAAAAGCGGTGCGTGTCGGGTCCGACCGGAGTCGACCCCGGTCGAAGCGGCTCCAGGGCGATGGCGCGCGTGCGCAGCCGCAGCGCTCCCTTCGGGAGACCGGCGGCCAGGCGATCGACCAGGGTCTGGAGGCCGTCGCGCAAGGTCACGAACAGCGAATAGCGGGCGCCGCTCACGCCGTCCCGCGCACCGTCATGCTGCGCGCGCCGGTCGCGGAGAAGGGCCAGGATCAAGCTCCGGTGGACGCGCTCCATCTCCAGGAAGCGCGGCATCGTGGCGCGCAGGCTCAACCTCTCCGGGTCGGCGTTGTAGATGCCGGCGGCCAGCGGCTGCGCCAGTCTCTCGAGCACCTCCGTTCCGAATCGCCGACGGACGAACGAGGCCAGGCTCTCGTCACCGCTCGCGGCGCGGCGCGGCAAGAAGAGATCGCACGCGGCGCGGATCTTGGCGCCCGGGCTCAGAATCGGCGTCGACAGGAAGGGGAGGATTCGCCCCGGCGCCAGGAGCTGGTACCCCTCCGGGACGGGGAGCAACCGTCCCTGGTGCAGGATGAAGGATCGGCGCCAGGCCTGGTTCGTGCCGATGATCTGGTCCTGCAGCCCCAGGCGACGGCACAGATCGACCGCCCACGGTTTGTCGGAGACGAAGCAGTCGGGGCCCCCCTCCACCAGGAATCCGCCCTGGCGCTCGCTCGAAATGACCCCTCCCGGCCTGGGGGAGGACTCCAGGACGGTGAGGTCGAGATCGCGCGGGCGGTCGCTCGCAAGGTTCGCCAGGTGATGGGCGCAGGCGAGGCCGGAGATCCCCGCGCCGACGATGACCACCTTCATCGGCGGGAGAGGGCGTCGCGAACCAGGGAGGCGATCATGCCCAGGAAGGCGGGATGGTCGCCCAGGGTGGGGGCCCGGAAGTAGCCGACTCCGAGCCCGGAGGCGACGGCGCGGGCCGCCACGTCGAGATCGTACAGCACCTCCACGTTGTCGCAGACGAAGCCGATCGGCGCCAGAAGCGCGCCGCGGACGCCGCGTCTCGACAGGTCGCGCAGATGGTCGGCGATGTCGGGCTCGAGCCACGCGTCGACCGGCCGGCCGCTGCGGCTCTGGAAGGCGAGGGACCAGGTCGGGATTCGCAGGCGGCGGCTGACGAGCTCGGCGGTCCTGGCCAGGCTCCGGGCGTATTCCGCCGCCCCTGTCATCCCAACCGGAAGGCTGTGGGCCGTGTAGATGATCGCCGCTCGAGATCGATTCTGCTCGGGGATGCCGGCCAGCGCCTCGGCGATCCTGGCGGAGAGTCCCTCGATGAACATCGAGTGGTCCGACCAGGGAGGGAGGTAATCGACCGCCGGGCTGCTCGGGCCCAGGTGCTCGCGAGCCTCCGCCACCGCGCGGAGATAGACATCCCAGGAGGCCTCCGACCGGTGCGGTGCCAGGACCAGGGCCAGCGCTCGCCGTCGTCCGTCCCGGGACATCGCGGCCAGCGTTTCCTCGATCGAGGGATGCCAATGGCGCATGCCGACGTACACCGGCAGCTCGGGGCCCTGTTGTCTCAGGAGGGTTCTCAGCCCCTGGGCCTGCCGGTCGGTGAGGCGATTGAGGGGTGAAGCTCCCCCCACCGCTTCGTAGTGGCGCACCACCTCGTCGTAGCGGTCGCGGGTCGCCGGCCGGCCGCGCAGGACGTTGTCGAGGAACGGCCGGACCTCCTCGGGGCGAGTCGGGCCGCCGAACGCGAGCAGCAGGACGGCGTCGTGGGGGGCGTCGGTCGCCTCCACTCAGGCGCCTCCCCGCTCGTGGACCGCGTCGACCAGCGCCAGGACGTTGTCGAGCGGCGTGTGCGGCAGGATCCCGTGTCCCAGGTTGAAGATGTGGCCGGGGCGGCCGCCCACGCGCTGCAGGATGGCATCGGTCTGCTGGAACATCCGCCCGGTCGGTCCCAGCAGCAGCGTCGGATCGAGGTT
>JBIOWS010000262.1:0-3120 GCA_044868745.1 Candidatus Polarisedimenticolia bacterium | reverse complement strand
CCCGCCGAGGCGTTCAAGAACCTGATCGCCAGGAACCCGGTCACCGGCCGGCTGGAGGGGCAGTGGTACCTGGCGATCTTCCTGGCGCTGGCGATCGGCTTCACCGTGTTCGTCATCTCCTACGCCTACACGCGCGTCATCGAGCAGTTTCCTCACGGCGGAGGCGGCTACGTCGTCGCCACCAAGCTCCTCGGACCGCAGGCGGGGGTCGTGTCGGGGTGTGCCCTCCTGGTGGACTATGCCCTCACCATCACCACCTCCGTCGCGGCCGGAGGGGACGCGATCTTCGATCTCCTTCCCGCGGCGTTGCGCAGGAGCCTCGATCTCAAGCTGGTCTGCGAGGTGGCGATCCTGGTGGCGCTTCTGGTCATGAACCTGCGCGGCGTGAAGGAGTCGGTCGAGGCGGTGATGCCGGTCTTCCTGGCCTTCGTCCTCACCCACCTCGTCCTGATCGCCGTCGGCATCGGCAGCCATGCGGGACGCGCCCCGGAGGTCGTGCATCAGGTTTCGAGCGGCCTGCGCGAAGGATGGCGCACCTTCGGGACGTGGGGGCTCCTGCTGATCTTCATCCGGGCCTTCTCCCTCGGGGGCGGCACCTTCACCGGGATCGAGGCGGTGTCCAACGGCGTGGGCATCATGCGGGAGCCGCGGGTGCAGACCGGCAAGCGGACGATGATGTACATGGCGGCCTCCCTGGCCTTCACGGCCGCCGGCATCCTGGTCTGCTATCTGCTGTTCGGCGTGCAAGGCTTCTTCGATCAGCCGGCCAAGGAGCAGATCGGCAGGACGCTGAACGGCGTGCTCTCCGAGCGCGTCGCCGGCGGCTGGCACCTGGGCAGCTTTCCGGCAGGGTGGATCTTCGTCAAGCTGACCATCGCCTCCGAGGCGGCGCTGCTGTTGGTCGCGGCGCAGACCGGATTCATCGACGGGCCCCGCGTGATGTCCAACATGGCGATCGATTCGTGGCTGCCGCACCGCTTCGCCTCCCTGTCGGACCGGTTGACCACCAAGGATGGCGTGGTGCTCATGGGGTACTCCGCCATCGGTCTGCTCTTCCTGACCCACGGCAGCGTCGACACGCTGGTGGTCATGTATTCGATCAACGTGTTCGCCACCTTCTCTCTGACGCAGATGGCGATGTGCCGCTTCTGGATCAGGACGCGCGGCAGGCACGAAGGGTGGCTGCGCCACATCTCGATCCACGTCGTCGGCCTGATCCTCTGCCTGACGATCCTGGTGATCATGGCGGTCGAGAAGTTCCAGCAAGGGGCCTGGAAGACGCTGCTGATCACCTGCGCCCTCCTCGGAGGGTGTGTCTGGGTCCGCAGTCACTACCGGTCGGTCCAGGTTCAGCTGCGCCGCCTGGACGACGATCTCCTCGATCTCCCCCCGGCGAGTCAGCCGGGCGGCGAGCCCGATCCGGCCAAGCCGACGGCGGTGCTTCTGGTCAGGGATTTCGGCGGCATGGGGATGCACATGCTCCTGTCGCTGCAGAAGATGTTCCCCGGCTACTTCCGGAACGTGATCTTCGTGTCCGCGGCGGTGATCGACTCGGGCCACTTCAAAGGCAAGGAGGAGATCAGCGCCCTCAGGAGGCAGGTCGCCGAGTCGCTCTCGAAGTACGTGGAGATGGCCCGCAGGCTCGGATGGAACGCCACCTCCGCCACGACGGTGTCGACCGACCCTGTGGAGGGGCTCTACCGGGTCTGCGTCGATCTGGCGAAGCAGTATCCCCGCGCCATGTTCTTCGGTGGCAAGCTGATCTGGAAGCGCGAGAGCTGGTGGCAGCGGCTCCTGCACAACGAGACGGCGTACCAGGTGCAGCGCCGCCTGCAGTGGAAGGGGCTGCCGATGACGGTCATTCCGTTGCGCACCGGGCCCGAGCTTCCGAGCGAACAGCCGCTTCGGCTCCCGGCCGGACCCCAGCCGCGCTAGCGCCCTCCGATGATCCCCGTGATCGACTTGGCGGGGATCATCAGGTGCTCCTCGGTGAGCGCGATCCCGATGCGAGAGGCGTCGATGAGGGATAGAAGCGGCCCCTGGTCCGCCAGGTCCCAGTCGCCGTAGCCGGGGGCGTACCGGCGGGTCGCCGTGAGCCCCTCCTCGGCCAGGCGGCGGCCGGCGATCTTCTCCACCTCGAGTCCCAGGGCGATGGCGGCGCTGCTGGCGAAAGCGTCGGCCAGAAGCCCGCGCGTCATTTCGCCGGAGTCCATCAGGCCGCGGCCCCAGGCCTCGACGGCCGGCCCGACCGTGGCCGCGAAGACGACGGCCCGGGCGCAGCCGCCCAGACGTTCGCGCAGGGAGCCGCTGGCCGTGCGGATGGTGTCGGCGATCTCGGTGACCCCCGCCTCCGACGTGCTGACCTGCACGACACCGTAGATCGCCTTCGGCGAGAGAAGTTTGCGCCCCCTGTCCATGACCTCGTTGATCATCTGCGACGTCTTGTCCGGAACCTGCGAGGTGTGCCGGTAGCCGAGCCGCATCAGGACCATCGGCCGGGGGACCTCGACCGGCAACGGGTCGACGATCTCGGCCGCGGCTCGGGCGGGGGGGGGTGTCGGGGAGTCCATGGCGTGCCGCTCAGTCGGGGAAGACCGGCAGGGCCTCGAGCCCGAACTCCCGGGCCTGCCCGAGGACGAGGCGGTCGAGCTGGCGGACCTTATCTTCGGGGAGGTTGAAGCGCTCCTTTCCGAGTAGCTCGCGCACCACCACCTGGGCGCGCTGGTAGTCCGACGGTCCGCCACCGCCCGGGATGGCGGAGGCCCGATCCACCACCTTGCCAGGGAGCGTGCCTTCCTCGCGAAACAGCTTGATCGTGGTCGGATGGCCGAGGAAGTGTCCCTTGTCGATCGCTTCCGGCAGGAGATCGATCGCCATCTTCTCGTGGCGCTGCCGGATCCCCTCGATCAACCGGTAGGCCATGCCGCAGATCTCGTTGTCGATCACCAGCTTCTCCGGGCTCTGGCAGGTGATGTAGTCGAGGATACCGACCCCCGAGACGATATTCACGCCGGCCAGCGCCGCCAGGATCACTCCGATGCCGGTCTCATATCCTGCCTGACCGTCCACCAGCTTGGAATCCGACAACCCCATGTAGGAGTGGATCGGGAAGCCGAGCCG
>JBIOWS010000261.1:0-6428 GCA_044868745.1 Candidatus Polarisedimenticolia bacterium | reverse complement strand
GCAGCCCTGCAGCTCTACCACACCCTACTCGCCGACCAAGAGGGGTCGGCCGAGGTCTATACGAGCGTTTCGGAAGGGTTGCTCAGGCAGAAGCGTTACGGGCCTGCCGAAACGATACTGAGGGAGGGCACGCGCCGGCACCCATCCGACGACGCACTGTTCTTCGCGCGCGGAGCGGTTTTGGAGCGCCTTGGGCGATTGGGAGAGGCGGAGCGCACGCTCCTGAGGGCGATTGAGCTCAACCCGAAGAACGCCATGGCGCTCAATTACCTCGGCTATATGCTGGCGGACCGTGGTCTGAAGCTCCAGGTTTCCGTCGCCTACGTCGAGCGCGCCCTCGCCCTTGACCCCAGGAACGCCGCCTATCTCGACAGCCTCGGGTGGGCGCAGTTCAAGCTGTCCGAATATCCGCTGGCCGAAAAAAACCTGCGCCTGGCCGCGAAGTACGACCGGACCGACCCCACGATCAGGGAGCATCTCGGCGACCTGTACTTGGCCACCGGGAGGGCCGAAGAGGCGGTCCGCGAATGGGAAACGGCCCTGGTCCACGGACACGAGGAACCGGAGCGTGTACGGAAGAAGATCGGCAAAGTCCGCGCTCCCTCGAAAGCGCACCCGTGAATCAGCCTCATGACAGGCCGCTCGCGGAGGCGCCGTCCTGCTCTGTCCTCCTGGCCCTGCTCGCGCTCCTCTTCACCGCCTGCGCCACGGTGGTGCCTCCCCCGGTGGGGAAAGTACTCCCTGCCTCAGAGACGCACGGCTACAAGGCTCTTTTCCGGGGAGAATCGGACACCCCTGGGGGGAAGGGGCGCTTCAGATTGGCCGTCATTCTGGCCCCGCCCGATCGGCTCAGGCTGGAGGTGTACGGTCCGGCAGGCGGCCCGCGACTGGTCGCCGCCGCGTCGGGCGCCCTGTTTCTCGCCATGCTGCCCGCCGAACGCGCCTACGATCGGGTGGAGGCGAGCGCCGAGGAGATGAACCGGATCCTCGGCGTGCCCCTGGACGGAGCGGGACTGATCTCCCTGCTCACGGCACGCCCTCCCTGCCCACCGGAGGCGGCACGTTTCGAGGTGGTTACCAAGACGGCCGTGGCGCTCGGCCGCACGGTCGCCTGGTACGACGTGTCCTGTCCATCGGGGGAGACCCGCTTCCAGGGTCAGGCCAAGGAGCGCGGCGGCAGCCTCCTCCGGGCCACGGTTCGAGAAGGGATTAGCGATGCTATCATGCTGCAGATCGAGTACAGCGATTTCGAGGTGGAGACCGGGCGCGACTGGCCTCGCCGGATCCGAGTTCTTCTCCCGCGCCAGGGGGCGGCCATCACGCTCACGGCTGCCGAAGGCCCCTATGCAGGCGACATCCAGGAAGGGATCTTCGATCCCCAGGTGCCCGATGGTTTTGAGCGCCGGACCCTCGCGGCCCCCCTCACCGTACCGGGTGGATCCCGCCCCACTGTGGTACCGGAAAGATGATTCCATCGAGGTAAAGGCCCACGCCAAGATCAACCTGAATCTGAAGATTCTGGGAAAGCGGCCCGACGGCTACCACGACCTGACGAGCGTCGTGCAGACGATCACGCTGCACGACACGCTGGTCCTGGAAGCGGCGCCAGAGGGTATTTCCCTGGAGGTGAACGACCCGGCTGTCCCGGCGGACCCGACCAACTTGGCGTGGCTCGCCGCTTCCAGCCTCCCTCCGTCCAGGGGAGCCTGCCGGGGCGTGCGTATCCGACTGAAAAAGGAGATTCCCGCGGGGGCCGGGCTTGGGGGGGGAAGCAGTGATGCCGCAGCGACTCTCGTGGGCCTGAACCGCCTGTGGGGTCTCCGCCTCCCGCTGGGCGAACTGGTCTCGATTGCGGCAGCGATCGGCTCGGACGTGCCCTTCTTCCTGACCGGTGGCACCGCCCTGCTGAGGGGACGTGGAACCGAAGTCCAGCCCCTCCCCGACCTGGGTGGGTACCGGATACTTCTGGTGCTGCCGGGCGCTCCGATCTCGACCCGGGAGCTCTACACGCTGCTCCGGGCGCCGTTGACACCTGCGCGGAAAATCAGTAGCATGGCACGCTTTAGCCCCACCCCGACGGGCAGCCTCGCGAAAGAGGTTGAGGACTGGATGCACGCCGGAAATGATCTGGAATCCTTGGCGCGCTACCTCTGTCCCGCCATCGGGGATATCAAGGACCGGCTCCTAGGTGCCGGGGCGACGGCCGCTGCCATGTCGGGGAGCGGCTCGTCCGTATTCGGCGTTTTCCGGGACCCGGTTGTCCTGGAGCGCGCGGTAAGGACGTCGCTTGGTCCCGGCTATACCGCGCTGGCCTGTACGCCTCTCGGCCGGCGGGACTCCCTGAGGTCCCTGGGTCTGGACTGAATCGGGCGGGGCCGGTCCTGGAGGGGGGACGCCGGGCATGGAAATCACCGAGGTCCGGGTCTTTCCCGTGGAGGAGGAGAAGCTCAAGGCGTTCGTGTCGATCATTATCGACGACTGTTTCGTCATTAGCGACATCAAAATCATCAATGGCAGCAACGGGCTCTTCATCTCGATGCCCAGCAAAAAGAGGAAGAATGGGACGTTCCGGGACATCGCGCACCCCCTGAACAACGAGACACGCAAGAAAATCGAGGACAGGGTTCTCGCCAAGTACAGGGAGGTTGTTGCCCGTGGAGGGCCCGACACTCAGCGGTCGTCGGGTGGCTCCGCAGATGAGGGAGCAGAGGACGCGGGGGAAACCGGAAAATCCGCCCCCGATCCCGATGACCGAACTCCCGCCTAGGCGAGTGGCGCGGGAAGGGGCCGACCGTTGGGGCGTCGTCAAGCGGTAAGACACTGGACTTTGGATCCAGCACCGGAGGTTCGAATCCTCCCGCCCCAGCCCGCCCGCGAAGCGGTCGGCGGGGCGCCCGGACTCACTCCATGAACAGCGCCGATATGAAAGGTCAGTTGAAGGTGTTCTCCGGGACCGCCCACCCACTCCTGGGGCGGGAGATCTGCCAGATTCTCAAGATACCGATCGGTGCCGTTGAGGTCCGGCGTTTTGCCGATGGAGAGGCCTACTGCCAGATCCTCGAAAACGTCCGCGGCACGGATGTCTTCGTGATTCAGCCAACCTGCCCGCCGGTGGATCAGAATCTCATGGAGCTGCTCGTCATGCTGGATGCCTTCAAGAGATCCTCGGCGGCACGCATTACGGCGGTCCTACCCTATTACGGCTATGCGCGACAAGATCGCAAGGACAAGCCCCGGGTCCCGATTTCGGCTAAGCTGGTGGCCGATCTCCTGACCGCCGCGGGTGCCGACCGGGTCCTGGCGATGGACCTCCACGCGCCGGCTATCCAAGGTTTTTTCGACATCCCGGTGGATCACCTCTTCGCGGCACCGGTTCTCATCGATCATGTGGCCAAGCTCAACCTCAAGGATTTGGTGATCGTCTCGCCGGATGCAGGAGGTGTGGAGCGCGCGCGGGCCTACGCCAAACGCCTGGGCGGGTCCCTGGCCATCATCGACAAGCGTCGCGGTGAGAGGAACGAGCCGAAAGTGCTGCACGTCATCGGCGAGGTCAAGGGGCTGAACTGCCTGATCGTGGACGACATCGTGGATACGGCCGGTACACTGACGGGATCGGTCCAGGCGCTGACAAAGAAGGGAGCCAAGGCGATCTATGGCTGTTTCAGCCACGCGGTCCTTTCGGGCCCGGCCGTCCAGAGGATCCGGTCCTCGGAAATGACCCAGACGGTGATCACGAACAGCATCCCGATCGAAGAGGACAAGAGAAAGGCGGGACGCATCACGGTCCTCTCGGTCGCCGGCCTCCTGGGCGAGGCGATCAAGAGGATCCACACCAACTCCTCCGTCAGCTCCCTGTTTGTGTAGGGGCGGAGGAACGGACGACATCCGCGGGATCTCCCGAATCGAGCCGGGGGGTCCCGCGCTTTTTCCGGGCAGGCGGCGACTGCCGCGGCCCAGAGGTTCGTGGCGATGAAGGATCTCGTTGTCGACGTGACTCCCCGGGAGGCTCCTGGGAAAAACAGATCCCGGCGCCTGCGCCGCCAGGGGCTGATTCCCGGCATCGTCTATGGCGCCAAGAGGGATCCGCTGACCGTGACGGTGGACCCCAAGAAGCTCCTGGAGATTATTCACTCGGAGTCCGGGGTCAACACCATTTTTCAGCTGAACCTTGCGGGGCAGGAAGCACGGCGACACGTGATGATCAAAGAGTACCAGGTGGATCCAGTCAAGGGTCAACTGATACATGCCGACTTCGTCCGCATCCAGATGGACGAGGTGATCGAAGTGGAGGTCCCCGTACAGGTGACGGGCGAAGCGGCTGGCGTAAAGCTCGACGGCGGGATCCTCGAGCACGTCACCCGCGAGGTCCGCGTCTCCTGCCTGCCGGGGGACATCCCCGAGCATGTCATGATCGACGTAACAGCGCTGAAGATCGGCGATGCCTTGCGCGTGTCGGACCTGCCGAAGAGCGATCGGTACCGGATCCTGACCGAGCCCGATCAGACCCTGGTCGTGGTCAGCCCACCCGCAAAGGAGGAGGAGGTCGCCCCCGCCGCGGAGGTCGCCGTCGCGGTGCCGACGGAGCCCGAGGTCATCAAGAAGGGCAAGGCCGTGGCCCAGGGAGAAGAGGAGCCCCCGGTGGAAGAAGAAGAGTCTAAGAAGGCCGAGGCGAAGAAGAAGGAGGCCAAGAAGCCGGAAGGCAAGAAATAGTCGACCTGGAAGGGCGGGTGGGGTGAAAGTCCTCGTCGGCCTCGGGAACCCCGGAGAGCAGTACCGGGAGACGCGACACAACCTCGGGTATCTCGTGGCGCAGGAGTTCCGGGCGCGGTGGGGGCGGCCGCGGGAGGAGAGACGGGCGCGTTCGCTTCTCTGCCGGATGGAACTGCCATCGACGGAGGTCATGGTGGCTCGCCCGCTGACCTACATGAACCGCAGCGGTGCGGCCGTGGCGGCGCTACTCGAGTTGGCGCGCGTGGAGCCCGTGGATGTGCTTGTGGTGTGTGACGACCTCATGATCGGGTTCGGAACCCTCAGGCTGAGGGCGCGAGGCAGCCACGGGGGACACAACGGGCTCCTGTCGATCATCGAGGTTTTGGGAACGAGAGACTTCCCGAGGCTGCGGATCGGCGTCGGACCCCCGGATCCGGGCATGGCACACGCCGATTTTGTCCTGGCGCCGTTTCCACGGGAACAGAAGGAACGACTCGACGAGATTGTGGGGAACGCCGCCGACTGCGCCGAGGCCGCGCTCACCGAGGGCCTGCAGGCGGCCATGAGCCGATTCAACCGTCCGGCGCCACGGCAGGAAGGAGGGGGAGCACCAGGATGCTAAAATACGAAACGATCTTCGTGACCGAATCCACGGTCACGGATGAGGAAATCGACGATCTCGTCAAGGGGTTCGAGCAACTCGCCCTGTCGGCGAACGGCAAGGTGCTGAAGG
Organism: Candidatus Polarisedimenticolia bacterium; assembly: GCA_044868745.1. Taxonomy (GTDB): domain Bacteria; phylum Acidobacteriota; class Polarisedimenticolia; order Gp22-AA2; family Gp22-AA2; genus JBIOWS01. Next base: position 985 of record JBIOWS010000261.1, on the reverse strand, counting down.
TCGAGAAGTGGGGGAAGCGGCGGCTTGCCTACCCGATCAAGAGGCACGAGGAAGGCAGCTACATCCTGCTCGTGATCGAATGCCTGCCGCCTCTCGTCAAAGAGTTGGACAGACGTTACCGCATGAATGATCGGATCCTTCGCCATCTGACGGTGCGGGTCGAGAACGAGGCCCAGTTGGGGCCCTCGCCGATGGTGAAGCCGCGCCCAGCGGATCGGGAAGAGATTGCGATGGAGCCGGCGATCGCGCCGTGAGGAGCGGGGAGACAGCATGAGGGAGACGAGGGACTCGTCCGGCCGTGGGCAAGACCGGGGCCGCAAGAAGCAGTACAAGAAAAAGTTCCTGTTCCGCAAGAAGAAGTTCTGCAAGTTCTGCGATGAAAAGATCAAGTTCATCGACTACAAGGACCTCCGTCTGCTGCAGGCCTTCACGCCGGAACGTGCCAAGATCTTCCCGCGGAGGATCTCGGGGACCTGCTCGAAGCACCAGCGGAAGCTGATGCAGGCGATCAAGAGGGCGCGCATTCTCGCGCTCATCCCCTTCACATCGGACTGAGGCGGCTTCCGGAGCGTCGCAGGAGTCACGCATGCGCATCGTGCTGAAAGAGGATATCGACAAGCTGGGGCGTCGGGGCGAGGTGATCAAGGTCGCTGCCGGCTATGCCCGCAACTACCTCCTGCCCAAAGGGAAGGCCCTTCCGGCCACGGAAGGGAACTTGAAAACCATCGAGAGGGAGAAGCGGCGCTACCTGGTGCGTGAGATGAAGGAGAAGACGGAGATGGAAGCCTTGGCGCAGCGACTCCAAGGTGTCTCCTGCACGCTGGTACGGAAAGTCGGGGAGCAAGACGTCTTGTACGGCTCCGTCACAGCGGCCGATATCGCCGAGTACCTCGAGCAGAAGGAACGAATCGTCGTGGACAAGCGGCGGATTCAGCTTGGCGAGCCGATCAAAAGCCTCGGGATCTATACCGTCCCCGTGAAACTC
>JBIOWS010000260.1:0-2397 GCA_044868745.1 Candidatus Polarisedimenticolia bacterium | reverse complement strand
CCGTCGCCAGCCCCATCCCGATCGCCGTGCCATCCTCCTCGCGAGGCGCGATATCGACCGGCCGGAGCAGATCGAGGAGCACGCTGTAATCGAGCGTGAGGGGGCAACGGGTGTAGGCATCGGCGGCGAACACCACCAGCCCGATCAGGTCGTTCCTCCGACCCTGCACGAACCGTCCCACGACGTCCTTCGCGACCACCAGCCTGTTCTTGGGCTTGAAGTCCTCGGTGCGCATGCTACCCGAGATGTCCAGCGCGACGGCGATGTCAATCCCTTCGGTCAGAACCTCCTCTTCGTGTCGCCCCGTCTGCGGCCGGGCGAACGCGACGACCAGCAGTGTGAGACCGGCGACGCGAAGAACCGTCGGCAGGTGCCGCAGTCTGACCGCCGGTCCCTTCGGGAGGGCGCGCATTGGAGCCGTGACCGGGAACACCAGGCTCGCCCGACGCCTCGAGCCGCGCACGAGCCGCCAGACGACCGGCCCGAGCAGAAGCAGCAGGCCCAGCGCCGGCCACGGATCCGCGAAACGAAACGTCATCGCCCGGCTCCTTGGCGCTGCCCCTGCGGCGCTCCAGCCAGGGCCAGCCCATGTTCGTCGGGTGCCGGGGGAGGTGAGGGCCGGGTCTCATCGACCAGGCGGTAGGCGCGCCCCACGGTGGCACGTGTCTCCTCCGGACCTGGCCTGTCCTTGGCGAACTTCACCAGATCGCAGGACGCGAAGAACTCCCCCGCAGCGCCGGTGATCTTGACCGGGGTGCGCGCCGAGCGGAGCGCCTCGATGATTTCGAAACTGGTGCGCTCGAACGTTTCGACGCCGAAGCGGGCGGAGAGATAGCGCTTCTCGATTTCTGCAAGCTCGATATAGAACTCCTTCAGGCGTCCATTCTCGAGGAGGGCCGAGGAGAGAAGCCGCTCGAGTTCCGCGTAGGCCACCTCGTGCGGCGGCCGCGGCGGCGCGCCACCGAGCGCCGCCTCCGCCGGTCCGGGCGAGCGCCGGCGCCGCCAGAACCACACAGCGGCTCCGAGCGCGGCGGCCAGCGCTCCCAGGGCCCAGGGCCACAGCGGCCGTCCAGGCAGCATCGCCGGGGGTTTGATGTCTGCGGGACGGGTCTCGTCCGGGGCCAGGACGGACGCGACGTCGAACGGAATCGATGCGCTCTTCACGCTCCCAGCGGCCCCGGAGGCCTCCACGTAGGCCGCCTCCAAGGCCGGAACCTCCCTCTTTCCGACTTCATAGGTGGTGATCCTCAGGATCCGAACCTCTTCGACTCCCCCTGGCTCGAGTCTCCGGGGCGGCTCCGTCCGCCGATCGAGCACCACCAGCGAGCCGAGGCCACGTTCCGGGTCGAAGGAGGTCACCTGGGTCCCCCGCGGATAGGAGAGACGGATCGTGAGTGCGATCGGATCCCCGACCGTGATCGACGTCCGATCCGCGGACACCTCGAGCCGCACTTCCGCCGCCACGGCGCCCGTCTTCGTTGCGTCCGTCGCGGTCCCCCGCGGAGGCGCGCCGAGTGCTGCGATGGCGATCAGGGCCAGCGGCCAGGATGCCAGACCAAAGATCATCGGCTCATCCTCCGAGCACGACGGTGGAAGAACCGCACCAGCGGTACATCGTAGGGACGGTCGGTGAACAGTTCCAGGGTGTCCACCCCCATCGAACGGAAGAGCGCCTCGCGCGTGGCGCGCCGTGCGACCGCCCAGGCCCGATAGCGTTCCCGGGTGGGACGGTGCGAGGCGTCCACCTGGACCCGCTCGCCCGTCTCGGCATCCTCCAGGTCGAGAAGACCGATGGGAGGCAAATCCTCCTCGCGCGGATCGGTGACCGTGATGGCGATGAGATCGTGCTTGCGCGCCGCCACGCGCAACGGCTGCTCGAATCCCCCGGACAGGAAATCGGACACCACGAAGACCACGCTCCTCTTGGTGATCGTCCGGTACATATACTGCAGGGCCTGCCCGAGATCCGTGGCCCGCCCCCGAGCCCGGAAGTAGAGCACCTCACGGATGACGCGCAGGACATGATCTTTCCCCTTTTTCGGACGCAGGTATTTCTCGATCCGGTCCGTGAAGGCGATGAGCCCGACGCGATCGTTGTTTTTGATCGCAGAGAAGGCCAGGAGGGCGCACAGCTCCGCCTCGATTTCCCGTTTGAATTGCCGCCGCGTGCCGAATTCCCCCGAGGCCGAGAAATCGACCAGGAGGATGACGGTCAGTTCGCGTTCCTCCACGTGCTTCTTCACGTACGGATGACCCATGCGCGAAGTGACGTTCCAGTCGATGGTGCGGATGTCGTCGCCGAACTGGTACTCGCGTACCTCGGAGAACTCCATCCCTCGACCCTTGAAGACCGAATGGTATTCTCCGGCGAGGGACTCGTTCACAAGCCGGTTGGTG
>JBIOWS010000259.1:0-4313 GCA_044868745.1 Candidatus Polarisedimenticolia bacterium | reverse complement strand
CTTGAGCTGCTGGCGGATCTTCTCCCGCGTGCGCTGGAACTGCTCCTGCCCCTCGGCGTCGGCCGGGTCGCGCGGCGATCCCGGAGGCGGCAGGACCAGGTGGAGCAGCCGCTCGTCCACGTTCGCGTGCGCGGCCTGCCGGACCTCCCGCGACCTCTCCTCGCGCACCATCTCCACAGCCTGGTCGGCTAGATCGCGGACCATCGACTCGACGTCGCGCCCCACGTACCCGACCTCGGTGTATTTGGACGCCTCGACCTTGATGAAGGGCGAGCCGGCGAGGCGTGCCAGCCGGCGCGCGATCTCGGTCTTGCCGACTCCGGTCGGCCCGATCATGATGATGTTCTTGGGCGCGACCTCCTCCGCCATCTCCGGCGAGAGCTTCAGCCGGCGCGTCCGGTTGCGCAGCGCGATCGCCACGGCCCGCTTCGCCTTCTCCTGGCCGACGATGTACCGGTCAAGCTCGGAGACGATCTGCCGGGGCGTCAGGTCGCCGCCCTGCTCGGCGATCCCGGTCTCCGACTCGCCCGACCGCCCGCTGAGGTGGAATACCATCTCTCAGAGCTCCTCGATGACGATCTGATCGTTCGTATAGATGTCGATCCCCGCCGCGATGCGCAGAGACTCCTCCGTGATGTCGCGGGCGCTCAACTCCGTCCTGCGCGCCAGGGCACGCGCCGCGGCCAGGGCACACGGGCCGCCCGAGCCGACCGCGACCAAGCCATCGTCCGGCTCGATGAGGTCCCCGGTTCCGGAGAGCAGGAAGGACCGCTTGTCCGAGGCCAGCAGCAGCAGCGCCTCCAGGCGCCGCAGGGCCCGATCGACCCGCCAGTCGCGCGCCAGCTCGACGGCGGCGCGCTCCAGGTTGCCGTGAAACTCCTCCAGCCGGGCCTCGAAGCGGGTGAAGAGGGCGAAGCCGTCGGCGGCCGAGCCGGCGATGCCGGCCAGGACACTGTCGTGGTACAGGCGCCGGATCTTGCGCGCCCCGTGCTTCATCACCGCCCGGCCCAGCGTGACCTGCCCGTCGGCGCCCATGGCGACCCTGCCCCGGTGGCGCACGCACAGCACGGTCGTTCCGTGGAATCTCACCCGCGCGCCCTCTGGTTGCATCCGCGGCGGGAGGACGCGGGTGCGCCAGGTCATTATCCCGGAAGAACGCGGACGGGTCAACGCGCGGAGCGGAGCGGTGTCGCGACCCGGACGCGCGCATCGACGACGAACGACGCGTCGCGGCCGTGACCCGCGATCAGCGGATTGACGTCGACCTGCTCGATCTTGGAGCACTCGACAGCCATCTGCCCGAGCCTGAGGAGCGCCTCGACCAGGAACTCCTCGTCCGCGGCCTGCTCCCCCCGCACGCCGGCGAGGAGCGGATAGCCGTGTATGCCGCGCACCATCTCCCGGGCGTCCATGTCGGTGATCGGCAGGATCCGGAACACGATGTCCTTCATCACCTCCACGAAGATCCCGCCGAGACCGAACATCAGGATCGGGCCGAACTTCGAGTCGTGGGCGACCCCCAGGATCGTCTCCCGGCCGCCGCGGACCATCGTCTGCACCTGGAAACGGAACGGCAGGGAGCCGAGGCTCTCCTGGATCGCGCGGCAGGCGGCCGCCACCTCGTCCGCGCCGCGCAGGTCGAGCTTGACCGCCCCCCGATCCGTCTTGTGCACCAACCCCTCGGCCACCCCCTTCACGACCACCGGATAGCCGAGAACGCCGGCCGCCGCGATCGCCTCCTCGGGTGTGCGAGCGAAGCGGGACGGCGCGACGGGGAAGCCGTAGGCCACGAGCAGCTCGCTTACTTCCTCAGGCGTCAGGTCGGACCGACCGGCTGCCGCAGCCGACCCCAGCGCCGCCTCGGCCCGGCGCCGGTTCACCGGGAACGACCGAGCGACTCCCTCCGGGCGCTCCCGGATGCGTCGGTAGCGGTCGAGCCCCGCCATGGCGCGGGCCGCCTCCTCCGGGAAGAGGTAGACCGGGATCCCCGCCGCCCGCAGCTCCTCGATCCCCCGCTGTCCCTGTTCCTTCCCCATGAAGCAGGTCAGGATCGGCTGGCGCGCGCCGCGCGCGGCCGCGATAATCGAACGCGCCACCTCCACGGCGTTGATCATGATCGGCGATACGAAGATCACGATGAGCCCGTCCACCATCGGTTCGGGCTTCAAGATGTCGAGTGCCGCCGCGTAGCTCGAGGCGCCGGCCGCCGCGACCATGTCCACCGGGTTGCGGACGCTGGCCTCCGGGACCAGGACGCGCCGCAGCGCCGCCTGGGTCCCAGCCGGCAGCTCGACGACATCCAGCCCGAGCGTGGCGCAGGCATCGGTCGCCATGATCGCCGGCCCCCCGGCGTTCGTCAGGATGGCGACCCGGTTCCCGGACGGGAGCGGCTGGTGCGCGAACGCCGTAGCCAGGGTGAACATCTCGCTCATCGTCCCGACGCGCAGCACTCCGCACTGTTCGAACAGCGTGTCTACGACCGCTTCGGCGCCGGCGAGGGCCCCCGTGTGGGAGAAGGCGGCCCGCGCGCCGGCGGCGGTCCGCCCGGACTTGACCGCCAGGATCGGCTTCTTGCGGGTCACCCTGCGGGCGATGGAGGTGAACCTCGCCGGGTTTCCGAACGACTCCAGGTACATCAGGATGACGTTGACCCGAGGGTCGTCCTCCCAGGTCTCGATCAGGTCGTTGCCGGAGACGTCGGCCTTGTTACCCATGCTGACGAAGTAGGCGATCCCCAATCCGATGTCGCTCGCGTGCGCCAGGATCACCTCCCCGAGCGCGCCGCTCTGCGACATGAAGCCGGCCGAGCCGGGTTCCGGGCGGGTGGCCGCGAAGGTCGCGTTCATCCGGATGGCGGGATCGGTGTTGATCACCCCCATGCAGTTCGGGCCGACCATCCGGATGCCGGCCGCGCGCACCTTCTCGCGGAGTGCCTCCTCCGCCCGGCCCCCTTCTCCGCCGACCTCCCGGAAGCCGGCGGTGATCACCACGAGCCCCTTCACCTTCCGCGCCACCGCGTCCTCGACCACGCCCGGCACGACCGCCCTCGGGACGACCACGATGGCCAGATCGACCGGGCCGTCGATGGCGCGCAGGCTGGGGTAGCACCGGATCGAGTGGATCGAGGTGGCGTTCGGATTGACGGGGAAAACCGCCCCTGTGAAGCCGAAGTCGATCAGGTTGTGGAGGATCTCGCGGCCGATCGTCTGCTTCTCTCGCGAGGCGCCGACCACGGCGATCGATCGGGGGCGGAAAATGGCGTCCAGGCTCTGGTCCATGTGCGGCGGATGATAGCAGCAACTCCGCTAGAATACCGGCATGCAACCGTCCGATCCCTTGAGCCTGCTCGGCAGGATGCTTCTGATCGGGGCACTGTTGCTGGCAGCCGCCGGACTGGTCCTGCTCTTCAGCGCGCGCCTGCCCCACCTCGGCAGACTCCCGGGGGATTTCGCCTGGAGCCGGGGCAACTTCAAGGTCTACGTACCGCTGGGGACCAGCCTCCTGCTCAGCCTCCTCCTGTCCCTCGTCCTCACCCTGGTGTCGATGTTCCGCAAATAGCGCGGGTCAGCGCGCCACGTCGCGGACGATCTCCTCCAGGATGCGCGCCCCGAGCAGGATGTTCTCCACCGAGATCCTCTCGTCGTTGCCGTGCTCCCGGCTGCGCTCCGCTTCGTCAAGGACGTACGGATCGAAACCGTACGCCTTGATGCCGAGCGGGCGCATCAGGGCGCTTTCGGTCCAGCCGGTCTGCATGGTCGGCGTGAGGACCGCCTCCGGGTGGTGGCGGGCGCGCGCCCGCTCGATGGCGCGCACCAGCTCGGAGTCGATGGGCGAGGCTGTCGCGGGGACGTAGGCGCCGATCGTCTCCACGGTGACCCCGGGCTCCGCGGCGTCCCGCCTGATCTCCTCCAGGAAGGTCTCGGGGTCCTCGCCGGGGAGCAGGCGGATGTCGACCCGCGCCTCCGCCACCGTCGGGATGATGTTGGTCTGCGGTGCGCCCTGCAGCATGGTGATCGAGATCGTGTTGCGCAGGATGGCGTTGAGGTACGGATCGGCCTCGACCCTCTTCCTGAATTCAGGATCCTGGAGCGCGGCGCCGATGTCGCGGTACTTCGCGGCCATTCGCTCCGGCTGCGCGGCCGCCCGGGCCTTGAAGTAGGCCTCGGTCACCGGCGTCAGGCGGATCGGCGTCTGGTGGCCAGCCAGCCGCTCGAGCGACCGGAGGAGCGCCAGGACGGCGTTGCCCTCGACGAATGGCTTGGAACCGTGCCCCGGTCGGCCGCGCGCGGTCATCTTGATCCACAGGGGGCACT
>JBIOWS010000258.1:0-2293 GCA_044868745.1 Candidatus Polarisedimenticolia bacterium | reverse complement strand
GGAGCGTTTCCGCTAGAATGTCTGTCATGGCCACCCGCCGGGATCCGGTCGAGACCCGCACCGTCTGGAAGGTGAGGGGTGCGCACAGGAGCGAGGTGGCCGACTGGGTGGTCGTGGAGGAGCCGCTCGAGATCCGGGTCGGGGGGATGAGCCTGGCCGTGATCATGCGGACGCCCGGCCACGACGTCGAGCTGGCCGCCGGCTTCGCCCTGACGGAGGGGGTTGTGCGCTGCGCGTCCGAGCTCGGTGCCATCCACCAGTGCAGCACGGAGGAGGACGGCGAAGCGAACGTCGTCGAGATCAGCCTGACGCCCGAGGCGTGTTTTGACCCCGAGAGGCTACGCCGTAACCTCATGGCCAGCGCGGCCTGCGGTCTATGCGGCAAGGCCTCCCTCGAGGCGCTGGCCATCCAGGCGCGGCCGGTCACCTCATCGATCCGGGTGCGGCGCGAGACCCTGGAGTCCCTCCCCGACCGGCTGCTCCGATCGCAGCACAGCTTCGGCCGCACCGGTGCCCTGCACGCCTCGGGTTTGTTCGATCCCGAAGGAGGGCTGCGGGTGTGCCGGGAGGACGTCGGGCGCCACAACGCGGTCGACAAGGTCGTCGGCCGCTGCCTCCTCGACGGTATCCCGTCCCTCGGAGACGCCGTTCTTCTGGTCTCGGGAAGAACCTCCTTCGAGATCCTCCAGAAGGCGGCGGTCGCGGGGATTCCAATCGTCTGCGCCATCTCCGGCCCGACCACGCTGGCGATCGAGACGGCCCGCGCCTTCAACATCACTCTGGTGAATTTCCTGCGGGGCCGCGAGATGAACATCGCCGCCTGCCCGGAGCGGATCGTCGCCCCATGAGCGCCCGCCCGATCGTGTAGAATCGCTCTCCGGACGGCAGTGCCCGCCGGGGGCGCGTCATGTCGATCGGGGATCGGATGCCTGAGACCGGCTACTACCAGCGCGGATTCGGTCTGCGGGAGGAGATCGGGCCGGAGCTGACGGCTGACTACCACAGCCGCATCGTGGAGCACATCAAGGAGTCGGGCTATCGCCTGATCGTGGGCGACCTGACCTTTCTCCTGGCGCGCGAGTTCGGCTTCTGCTACGGGGTGGACCGGGCCGTCGAGTACGCCTACGAGACGCGCCGGCGGTTTCCCGACCGCACCATCTACCTCACCGGCGAGATCATCCACAATCCGCACGTCAACAGCCGGCTGAAGGATATGGGGATCCACTTCCTGCGCGGGGCGGATGGCGGCGGTCCCGGCCTGGCCGCTGTCCGGAAGGAGGATGTGGTCATCCTTCCAGCATTCGGTGTCACCGTGCAGGAGATGTCGTTCCTGAGGCAGTGCGGCTGCATCCTGGTCGACACCACCTGCGGATCGGTCCTCAACGTCTGGAAGAACGTCGATCGCTTCTCCGCCAACGGGTTCACCGCGGTGATCCACGGCAAATACGCCCACGAGGAGACGCGCGCCACGGCGTCCCGCACCAGCCAGTATCCCGGCGGTCGGTACCTGGTGGTGCGGGACAGGGAAGAGGCGCTCCTGGTATGCGACTACATTCGCTCCGGCGGCGAGCCGGAGGCCTTCCTCTCCAGGTTCTCAAGGTCGTGCTCCCCCGGCTTCGACCCTGACCTCGACCTCGGTCACGTCGGTCTCGCCAACCAGACCACGATGCTGTCGTCGGAATCGCTGCAGATCCAGGAGATGCTCCGGAAGGCGATCGCCGATCGCTATGGCGAGACGGACCTGTCGAACCGGTTCCGGGCATTCGACACCATCTGCAGCGCCACCCAGGACCGCCAGGACTCGGTCCTCGCCCTCATCGGGCAGAAGCCCGATCTCCTGGTGGTGATCGGCGGCTACAACAGCAGCAACACCACGCACCTGGCGGCCCTGGCCTCCCGGAGCGTACCTTCGTACCACATCGAGGACGCCTCCTGCATCGTCGGATGCGGCGCCATTCAGCACCGGCCGTACGGGGCCCCGTCGGAGATCGTCACCGAGGCCTGGCTCCCTCCCGGACCGGTGACCATCGGCCTCACCGCAGGGGCCTCCACGCCCAACAACAAGATCGGCGAGGTCGTCGTCGCCATCGCCGCGCTCCGCGACCAGGCTCTGCCTTAGCACCCGCTTCGCCTACGGACAGACGATGTTCCCGAAGTCCTGCTCGATCGGTAGCAGATCGACTCCGTCGACATCGCCGTCGCGGTCGAAATCGACCGCGCTGCTGTAGGACAGGAAGTACGGAGTGGAGGGGTCGGCCTCAGCGCCGAACCGCCGCGCCCACTCCCCCAGGTC
>JBIOWS010000257.1:0-2625 GCA_044868745.1 Candidatus Polarisedimenticolia bacterium | reverse complement strand
GGACGGCAGGGGCCGGAGCGCCAGGATCTTCCTGACCTCTCCGACGAGGTAGAGGGAGCCTGTGACCACGACCAGGCCCTCCGGACCGGCGGCGCGCCGGCCGGTCCGAAGGGCCTCGCCGATCTCCTGTGCCTCCGTCACCTGCGGATGGCACGCCGCGGCCAGCGAGCGCAGGACCTCGGGCGACTCGCCCCGGGGCACCGGAACTCGTGTGACGACGACCGTCTGCATCGAAGGACACAGGATCTCGAGCATCCGACCGGCCGGCTTGTCCCTCATGGTCGCGAACACAAGAGACATGCGCCGGCCGGTGTGGTGCGCGCGAAGGTAATCGGCGAGTGTCTGGCAGCCGGCGGGGTTGTGCGCGCCGTCCAGGAGAATGTCGGGGGCGGCCGGCAGGATCTCGATCCGCCCGGGCCACCTCGCCCGCACCAGCCCGCGCGCGGTCGCCTCGCCGTCGATCGCTGCGATCCCGGCGGTTTCCAACAGTTCGGCCAGCAGAACGGCGACCGTCGCGTTCTCCACCTGGTGCGCTCCGCGCAAGGCCAGGACGAGGTCCGGGTAGCGCCGCCCCGACGGGGTGAGCAGTGAGAAGACCGGTGGATCGGGAAGGCTTCCGCCGTCTCCCCCCGGCCGGATCTCGCAGGCGGAGGTCGGATGGAGGGGCGCGCCGCTGCGCTCCGCCTCGGCGCGGATCGTCTCCATCGCCTCGGGATCCTGACGGGCGACGACGGCGGGCACGCCCGGCCTCAGGATTCCCGCCTTCTGATAGGCAATGTCGCGCAGGGTCGGTCCGAGCCACTGCGTATGGTCGAGCGAAATCGGCGTGATGGCGCAGGCGACGGGCCGGACGACGTTCGTGGCGTCGAACCGTCCCCCCATCCCGACTTCCAGAACGGCGATCGGTACGCCCCGTCGGCTGAACTGCAGGAAGGCGAGGGCCGTGGTCGCTTCGAAGTAGGTCGGCTGGTCCCCTTCCCGGCTGGTCCCCGCCTCGATGGCGGCGCGGACCTCCGCCGTCAGCGCCGCGACCTGTTCCTCGGCGATTGGTTCTTCACCCACGACGACACGCTCCTCGAAACGCACCAGGTGGGGAGAGGTGTAGAGCCCCACGCGCTGCCCCGCCTCCCGGAGGATGGAAGCGAGAAAGGCGGCCACCGATCCCTTGCCGTTGGTCCCGGCGATCAGGACGGAACGGAATCGATCCTGAGGGTTCCCGAGCCTGGCGAGGAGGGATCGGATCCGGTCGAGCCCCGGACGGATCCCCAGCGGCTCGAGTGACCCGAGGTAGGCGAGGGCCTCCTGGTAAGTCATCCCGAGGAAATCTCCTCGAGAGTGCGACCACGCGTCTCCTCCCCGAGCAGCAGCACGACGATCGCGCCGGCGCCGAGGACCAAGGCGAACATGACGAAGACCGCATGGAAGCCTCCACCCCACGCTCCGATCAGCTTTCCGACCATAAGAGGGGCCAGAATCCCTCCCACGCGGCCGAAGGCGGCGGCGAACCCCGTGCCGGTTCCCCTGAGCCGGGTCGGATACAGCTCGGGCGTGTAACCGTAGGTCACCCCCCAGGCGCCGAGGTTGAAAAAGGAGACCAGGCAGCCCCAGAGGATCAGATCGCCGCTCCACCGGGCGCCTCCGAAGAGATAGCTGGAGACGGCGCAGGCCAACATGAAGGGGGCGAGAGTGGCCTTGCGGCCGATCCGCTCCACCAGGTAGGCGGCGGCGAAGTAGCCTGGGATCTGCGCCAGGGTGATGCACAGCGTGAAGCGGAACGACTGCACCTCGGGGAACCCCAGGCCCACGAGGAGGGCCGGAAGCCAGATGAAGATCCCGTAATAGGAGTAGGACATGGCGAACCATAGGATCCACAGCATCATGGTGCGCCGGCGGAGCCCGCCGCGAAAGAGATCCCGCAGGCGTGCCCTTCCGGCGGCCGCCGGCTCGGGTGCGATCGCAGACCCCGGATCGATGCCGCTCGACGACTCGACCTTGCGCAGGATCGCCTCCGCCTCGGCAACTCGGCCGGTGGCGATCAGATAGCGGGGCGATTCAGGCAGCCCCCGCCGCAGGACGAATACGTAGAATGCGGGGAGCGCCCCGATTAGGAACGCCGTGCGCCAGGGGAACTCCGATCCGGCCGCCGCGGCCGAGCGGGAGAGCCGTTCGGCAATGACGGCCGCGGCCACCCAGCCGAAGGCCCAGAAAGACTCCAGGAGAACCACCAAACGCCCCCTGGAGCGGGCCGGAGCGAACTCGCTGACCAGCGCCGCGGCCACCGGCAGCTCCCCGCCCAGGCCGAGGCCGACGAGCAGGCGCATGATCAATAATGATGCGAAGCTCCAGGACAGAGCGCACAAGCCGGTGGCGACGCTGAAGCTCAGCAGTGTCGCCTGGAACACCGCCTTTCGCCCATAACGGTCCGCGAGGCTTCCCGCGGCCGCGCCGCCCAGGAACATGCCGAGCAGTCCCGCGCTTCCCGTGGCGGCGATCTGGTCGGCCGTGAGGTGCCATTCGATTTTGAGGTGGGCCAGCACGAATGACACCAGGCCCGTGTCCATCGAGTCGAAAAGCCAGCCGAGACCGCTCAGGATCAGGAGGCGGTAGTGGAAGGAGCCCAGATGG
>JBIOWS010000256.1:0-5353 GCA_044868745.1 Candidatus Polarisedimenticolia bacterium | reverse complement strand
CCTTGCATACCGCACGCGGACGCACGACCCTCATCGTGGCCTTCCTGGCTTCGGGCCTGGCCCTCGTGCACTGCTCCCGGACGGGCGAGAACGGTTCCCCGCCGGCCCCGGAGCAGTGCACGAGGGCCAGGCCCGAAGCCAGGAAGGCCACGATGAGGGTCGTGCGTCCGCGTGCGGTATGCAAGGGAATTCTCCTTTCTGATAGTGGAAGCTCGATCGGACCGGGGAGTTTACAGCCCGCCCCGGGTCAAGTCAAGGTCGCGCGGCGAGCGCCTCCCCCCTGGAACGGGCGCGGTGAGCGGTCTCGCGGGGGATATAATGACGCGGCCGCGCGACCCGGTCCTGAGGCGCGCGCGAGGGACGCTGCGCGTGACGCCGTACGAGGTACCGCCCCACCCGCTCCAGGCGTCGGTTCTCTCGCTCCTGCGAGAGGAGCGGCCGAGCGGAGATTTCCCGCACGAGGCGATCGACGCCTGTCTGAAGCGCTACGAGTGCGGCGGCTATCTGCACGGACGCTGGTCGCGCGGCGGCCGCTTGGGGACGCTTCCTCCCGAATGGACCCGCGCACTGGCGCGGGCGCATCGCAAGATGGCGCTGGACACGCTGGCGGCGCTGGCCGAGTTCCGCGCGCTGGGTCGCCTTCTCGCGGACGAGGGCGTGCCGTTCATCTTGCTGAAAGGGGCGGCGTACCTTGTCGACCTGTACGGCGATCCGGGAGAGAGGATGTTGACCGACATCGATCTCCTGATTCGCCCCTCGGATGTCGCGCGCCTGGCGCGCCGTCTCGCGGGAGCGGGGTATCGGGGACAGGTCGGGCTCCAGTATCCGGAGGACCGTCGGTTCGAGATGTCGATCCCGGGGAACGGGCGCTGCCGCTTCGAGTTCCACTGGTCGCTCGGGCTGCCGTTCCGCTCGCGGGTGGACCAGGAGGGCGTCTGGGACCGATCGGTCCCCTGCGTCCTGGAGGACATTCCCTGCCGCCGGGCCGCTCCGGAGGACGCCGTGCTCTACCACGCCTATCATCTCGCCGACCACCATTTCGGTCCGTCCCTGAAGTGGACCATCGATTTGCGCGAGATGTTCCACAGGTGGCGGCCGGATCCTCGGATCCTGGCGGAGCGCAGCGCGGCCTGGCGCGTCCGGACCGCGCTGTTCCTGGCGCTGCGCCATTTCGAGAAGCTGTTCCCTGCGGAGGCCCCCGCCGAACTGCTGAATCGTCTGGCGCCGGGGAAGGGCCGGCACTGCCTGCTGCGCCCTTACCTGGCCGCGGGTCCGGTGGAGATGTTCGCGAGTTTCCGGTTCATCGGATGGCGCTATCCGCTGCGCTGTCTCCTCCTCGATCGGCCCTCCGACGCCGTCGGGCTCTCGGTCCGCGTTCTGCTCAGGCCGATCGCGGCCCGCGTCGCAAGGCTTGTGGGCGCCACCAGCCCCCCCTGGGAGGTCTCGAATTGACGCTCCGTTCCGGCGGATGGTAGGCTACCTTGGTCGTGATCAAACCCGTCACCTGGACCATCCCCCGCAGGCCCCTGGGAGCGCACATGTCGATCGCGGGGGGGATCGATCTGGCCGTGGGTCGGGGCGCGGCGATCGGCTGCACGGCCATTCAGATCTTCACCAAGAGCAGCAACCAGTGGGCCGCCAGGCCCCTTGGGGACGATGAAGCGGACCGGTTCCGGGGACAGCGAGCCGAAAGCGGTCTCGATTCGGTGCTGGCGCACGCTTCCTACCTGATCAATTTGTGTTCGCCCGACGATTCCCTCTGGCGGAAATCGATCGACGCCTGCGTCCTGGAGCTGGAGCGCTGCGGGCGGCTGGGGGTGGAGTCGCTGGTGGCGCACCCCGGCGGCCACATGGGCCAGGGGGAGGGCTTCGGCATCACCCGGATGGCCGAGGCGATCGACGAAATTCACCGGCGGGTCCCGGGGCGCGCCTCTCTCGTCCTGGAGACCACGGCCGGCCAGGGGACCGTGATCGGATCCCGGTTCGAGCAGATCGCGTCCATCATCGCGCGGACGAGGCAGCCGGACAGGATCGGCGTCTGCCTCGACACCTGCCACGTCTTTGCCGCGGGCTACGACCTGCGTGCGCGTCCTGAGTACGAGGACACCCTGCGCCGCTTCGACTCGGAGATCGGCCTCGGACGGCTGCGCGCGGTGCATGTCAACGACTCGAAGAAGGGCCTCGGATGCGGGGTCGATCGACACGAGCACATCGGCAAAGGCTTCCTGGGTCCCGAGGCCTTTCGCCTCCTGATGAACGACGCGAGACTCCAACACCTTCCCTTCATCCTGGAAACACCCAAGGACGACGAGTGCAGCGAGGACGTCCTCAACCTCACCAGCCTGATGGGACTGGTGGCGGGGCGCGCGGGCGGCGCCTCGCGGTCCGCCGCCCTGGAGCGGGCGGGGCGATGACGAGCGCGGCGCTCGCCCGGGACAGAACAGCGACGGTCCTCCGGGTCAACGAGATCTTCCATAGTATCCAGGGCGAGTCGAGCCACACGGGTCGGCCGTGCGTCTTCGTGCGCCTCACGTGGTGCAACCTGCGCTGCGTCTGGTGCGACACGGCCTACGCCTTCGAGGAGGGCAGCGATCTCACGGTGGGCGCGGTCCTGGAGAGGGTCGCTGCGCACGGCACGCGCTACGTGCTGGTCACAGGCGGCGAGCCGCTCGTGCAGGAAGGCGTCCACGATTTGATCGGCGAGCTCCTGGATCGCGGGCACGAGGTCGCCGTCGAGACCGGCGGCAGCCTGGACCTGGCGCCTCTAGACCGTCGGGCCATGATCGTGATGGATCTCAAGTGCCCCGGGAGCGGCATGAGCCGGCAGAACCGATGGGAGAACCTCGATCTGCTGAAACCCGACGATGAGGTCAAGTTCGTCCTCACCGACCGCTCCGACTACGAGTGGGCGCGCCAGATGATCTCCAGGCACCACCTGGAGAAGCGCTGCCGACTTCTCCTGTCCCCGGCGCACGGCCTGCTCGAACCACGCTCGCTGGCCGAATGGATCCTGGCCGACCGCCTGCCCGTCCGCCTGCAGCTCCAGATGCACAAATACATCTGGCCCCCCGACATGCGGGGGGTCTGAGGAGCCCGCGCGTGGCTGCGGCCTCCTCGGCTCCCCGGGACCTGGCGGTCGTCCTCCTGAGCGGCGGGATGGACTCCTGCGTGACCACCGCTGTCGCGAGACAGTCGCACGCAGTTGCGCTTCTGCACGTCTCCTACGGCCAGCGGACCGAGTCGCGGGAGCGGCGTGCCTTCCTGGAGATCGCCCGCCATTACCGGGTGGAGCGCACGCTGACGGCGAGGCTCGATCACCTGAAGGAGATCGGAGGATCCGCCCTGACCGACCCGCGGCGCGACGCCGTCTCGGCCCGGCGCCCCGGCTCGTCCGTCCCGGACACGTACGTCCCGTTCCGCAACACTCATCTTCTGGCGGTCGCCGTCTCCTGGGCCGAGGTCCTGGGGGCCCGCCGGATCTTCATCGGCGCCGTGGAGGAGGACAGCAGCGGCTACCCCGACTGCCGGGCGGAGTACTACGACGCCTTCAACCGCCTGGTGCGAGCCGGTACCCGCCCCGAGACGGACCTGCGCGTCGAGGCGCCACTCATCCACATGAGCAAGAGCGAGATCGTCCAGGAGGGAATCAGGCTGCAGGCACCCTTCCATCTCACCTGGTCCTGTTACACGGAGGACGAGATCGCCTGCGGACGGTGCGAGTCCTGTCTCCTGCGCCTGAAAGGCTTTCGGGCGGTGGGCGCGCAGGACCCCATCCCATACCGGTCGTGACGGCGTGAGGATCGAGGAGTTCGACTACGACCTGCCGCAGGACCTGGTGGCCCAGGAGCCTCGGGGCCGCCGCGACGCCGCCCGGCTGATGGTCCTGGATCGCTCGGGGGCGGAGCTTCGTGACGCGACCATCTCGGACCTGGGGGAGTACCTGCGACCCGGCGACCTGCTGGTCCTGAACGACACGCGCGTCGTGCCGGCGCGCCTGCGAGCCTGGAAGGGAAGCGGAGGTCGGGTGGAGCTGCTCCTGGTGGGGCGCGAAGCGGACGACCCGGAGGGGCGGACGTGGTGCTGCCTCGCCTCCACGGCGCGCGGGCTGAGGCCCGGACGCGACATGGCGATCGCACCCGGTTTCACGGCGGTATTTCTGGGGGAGGCGGCCGGGGGGCGCGTCCGGGTGCAGCTTCGTGTCGCCGAGGGAGGGGACGTGGATGCGGCGATCCGCCGCTACGGCGTCATGCCGGTGCCCCCGTACATCCGGAGGCGGCCGGGCGATCCGCGCGAGGAAATCGATCGCGACCGCTATCAGACCGTCTACGCGCGAGCGGAGGGTGCGATCGCGGCGCCCACGGCGGGGCTGCACTTCACCCAGCCGTTGTTGCGCGCCCTGGAGGAGAGCGGCATCGGTCTTGCCTTCCTCACGCTGCACGTTGGGCCCGGCACGTTCCAGCCCGTGCGCGCGCGGAACGTGGAGGATCATCGCCTCGATCCGGAGGAGTACCGCCTGCCGGCGGCGACGGTGCAGGCGATCGCTGCCTGCCGGGCCCGCGGTGGTCGCGTGGTGGCGGTCGGGACGACGGTGACCCGGGTGCTGGAAGCGTGCGTCGGGGAGGACGGCCGCCTGACCGCCGGCGAAGGGCGCTGCGGCCTGTACATCGTCCCCGGACACCGCTTCAGGGTCGTACAGGTCCTGTTGACCAATTTTCACCTGCCACGCTCGTCGCTCCTGGTGCTGGTCTCCGCGTTCGCGGGCCGGGAGCGTATCCTGGCCGCCTACGGCGAGGCGATCCGACGGGGGTACCGGTTCTACTCCTACGGCGACGCCATGCTGATCCTTTGAGCGGGACGATGAGCGGCCCGTTCTCCTTCCGGATCCTGGGGCGCGATCCGGGCAGCGGCGCCCGCCGCGGCCGGATCACCACCCCGCACGGAACCGTCGACACCCCGGCCTTCATGCCCGTGGGGACTTGCGGGACGGTCAAGGGGATGACGCCGGAGGAGCTGGTCGATCTGGGCTACGAGCTGGTCCTGGGGAACACCTACCACCTGGCGATCCGGCCGGGGGAGGAAGTGATCCGCCGCCTGGGCGGTCTGCACCGTTTCATGCACTGGGAGCGGCCCATCCTGACGGACAGCGGCGGGTTCCAGGTCCTCAGCCTGTCCGCGCGGCGTGCCCTGAGCGAGGACGGTGTCGCCTTCCGCTCCCACCTGGACGGTTCGCTCCTCATGATGACCCCGGAGCGCAGCGTGCAGATCCAGTGCGCGCTCGGGAGCGACATCGCCATGGCCTTCGACGACTGCCCGCCCCTCCCCTCCGAGCGCGGCCGGCTGGAGGCCGCCGTCC
>JBIOWS010000255.1:0-6874 GCA_044868745.1 Candidatus Polarisedimenticolia bacterium | reverse complement strand
CGCCTCGCGCAGGAAGCGCTCGCGGTACTGGCGGGCCTCCTCCTCGGAGAGATCGGGGCGGATCGCCACGACCTTGATGGCCACGTGCCGATCGATCACCGGATCGTGTGCCAGGTACACCGTTCCCATCCCTCCCTGGCCCAGAGGGTCGAGGATCGTGTACCGGCCGATCCGTGATTGCCGGCCCTCCGCGCCGGAAGGAGGGCTCGCAGTCGGTGGACCGCCGGTTCCCTGGGACGCGTCCCTGGTCTTGCGCTTCTTCCTTCCGAACACGTTGCCGCCTCCGCGCTCGGGCGCGTTTGGGCATCTCGGGGAAGACCGGACTGAATATAGGGATCGTTTCGTCCGGGGATCAAGGCGAGAGGCCATCTGCTTGGCGTTCCGTGGAACGGCCCTCGAACCCCGACCCCGGGCCCGGGGCGGCGTCAAATCGTCGTCGGGGCGAGCCGAGGCCGTGTCCGCCTTCTCACCGCGCCGCGGGGAAGCTGGCGTTTTGCATAGTGGCGTTGTACGATCGGGACATCCTGGGAGGTCGTGCATGGCCGTCAGGAAGGTGGCCGCGGAACGCTCGGCGGTGAAACCGGAGCTGTTCCTGTCGCTGTACGAGAAGATGCTCCGCACCTACTACGTCGAGGAGCAGTGCCAGGTCTTCGTGCGGGCCGGCAAGTGCTCCTTCTACGCCTCGGCCCGCGGCCACGAGAAGCTGCAGATCGCCCTGGCCATGCTCCTCAAGCCCGGCAAGGACTGGTTCTTCCCGTACTACCGGGAGAAGGCCCTGATGGTCGGACTGGGGATGCCTCTGTCCGAGATTTTCCAGGGGATGCTGTCGCGCGCGGGCGACCCGAACTCGCTCGGCCGCAACATGTCGGAGCACTTCTCCTCGCGCGGACTGCGCGTGGTCTCGCCCACCGCCTGCACCGGCACGCAGTTCCTGATCGCCGTCGGCATGGCGCGTGCCGTGAAGGCCGACGGCCGTGATGAAATCGTCTATGTCTCCGGTGGCGAGGGCTCGACGTCCGAAGGGGAGTTCTTCGAGGCGCTCAACAAGGCGCAACACGACCGCTTGCCGGTGCTGTTCCTGATCCAGAACAACGGCTACGCGATCAGCGTGCCGCAACGACAGCAGACCGCCTCCGAGCTGGTCGAGGTGGCGAAGGGCTTCGGCATGAAGTCGGTGCGGGTCGACGGCACGCGCTTCACCGACATGTACAACACGCTGCAGCCCCTGGTCGAGGGGATGCGCCGTGGATCGGGGCCGCTGTTCGTGGAGGCGATGGTCGTGCGGCTCGACTCGCACTCCTCTTCGGATGACCAGACCAAGTACCGCGACCTGAAGAACATGGAGGAGGCACGGCGCAAGGACCCGCTGAGCCACACGGAGCTGCGGATTCGCGAGATGCGGCTCCTGACGGACAAGGAGATCGTGCAGTGGCGTGCCAGGGCGAAGGAGGAGGTGGAGGCGGCGGCCCGGGCCATCGACGCCCTGCCGTATCCGGAGTCCTCGACCGCCACCGGTGACATCTTCAGCCCCGATCGACCCGTGATGGTGGAGACCGACCCGGGCTACCCGTCGGACAAGCCGATCACGATGGTGGAGGCGATCAACCACGGCCTGCGGGAGGAGATGCAGCGCAACGCGAAGATCATCATGTGGGGGGAGGACATCCAGGACCCGAAGGGGGGGGTCTTCGGGGTGACGCGCGGGCTCACCGAGGCCTTTCCGGGTCGGGTGGAGAACTCCCCCCTGGCCGAGGCGACGATCGTCGGGATGGCCCAGGGAATGGCGATCGGCGGCTACAAGCCGGTGGTCGAGATCCAGTTCGCGGACTACTCCTTTCCCGGCTACATGCAGATGCGCAACGAGATCCCGACCCTCAGGTGGCGCAGCGCCGGGGCCTGGTCCTGCCCGATGGTGGTGCGGCTCACCGCGGGCGGCTACATCCGGGGTGGACCGTTCCACTCCCAGTCGCCGGAGACGCTCTACGCTCACACCCCGGGCTGGTACATCGCCTACCCGAGCAACGCGGCCGACGCCAAGGGGCTGATCAAAACCGCTTGCCGGATGGACGATCCGGTCCTGTTCTTCGAGCACAAGGGACTGTACCGGCAGGTCTACTCCAAGACACCCGAGCCGGGGCCCGACTACCTTATCCCGTTCGGCAAGGCGCGAGTCGCCCGGAGGGGGGACGATCTGACGGTGGTGACCTGGGGGCGCGCCGTCCACATGGTGCAGCAGGCGCTCGGCCAGGTCGCGGACGGCGGCGCCGAACCGTCCGTGGAGGTCCTCGACTTGCGCACGATTGTGCCGATGGATTTTGAGGCGATCCTCGAGTCGGTGCGGCGCACCGGCAAGGCGCTGGTGGCGCACGAGGCGCCGCTGCTCGCCGGCATGGGGGCCGAGGTGGCCGCCCGGATCGCCGGCGATGCGTTCGAGTTCCTCGACGCGCCGGTGAAGCGCGTCGCGGCGCTCGACTGTTTCGTCCCCTTCGCCCCCAACCTCGAGGCGGAGGTGCTGCCGAGCGTCGACCGGATCGCCGCCGCCCTGCGCGAACTCCTGGCGTACTGACCTCGCCTCTCCCCTTTCGTCAGCGGTGTTTTGAAAGCGCCGCGACCGCCTCGCGCAGGCCGCCGATATCCACCTTGCCGTTCCAGCTCGCCACCTCCTTTCCCTCCCGATTGAACAGGATGGAGTGGGGGATCGGTCCGGGCAGATGAAATCCGTCCAGCAAGGGGTCCTGGTCGCCCCGGTAGATGAGATTGGCGTACGCGACACCTGCCTTGACCAGCGAGCTTCTGACCTTCTCTTCGGTCAGCACGCCATCCCCCATGACCCAGGCGTCGAGGGAGACGCCCAGGAAGTCGGGTCCGGCGGGGGAGTATTCGCGCGCCAGCGCCGCCAGATCCGGGAGCTCCTCGACACAGGGAACGCACCACGTCGCCCAGAAGTTCAGCAGGACCGGCCGGCCGCGGCGCGCCGCCAGCGCGGCGTGGATGGAGGCGACATCCGCGAAGCTCACCGAGGGGGCGGGCGACGGGGCGGCGGCCGGCGCGGCGTCACCGGAGGATCCCTGGCAGGCGCCGAAGAGCAGCCCGAGAAGCGGCGCGGCGACGAGGAACGCGCGGGAGATCGGAACACTCTCCGCGGGACTCATCTTAGAACAGCGACCGGCTCTGCCCGCCGTCGACATTCAGGCAGGCTCCGACGATGAGCGAGGCGGCCGGCGAGGCCAGGAAGACGATCGCCGCCGCCACCTCATCGGGTCGACCGAAGCGGCCGAGCGGCAGCTCGCGCGCCACGAACGCGTCAATTCCATCCGGATCGGCCCGCCGGCGGCGGTCCCACGATCCCCCCGGGAACAGCACCGACCCCGGGGCGACGCTGTTGACCCGCACGCCGTGTGGCGCCAGGTCGCGCGCGCACGCCTTGGTGTAGGCGATGAGGGCCGCCTTGGCCGCGTTGTAGGTCGCCGCGCCCCCCGACTCGCGCCCGAAGATCGAGGCGACGTTGACGATGGCGCCGTTCTTGCGCTCCGTCATGCCGGGCACGACGAGACGGGTCAGGCGCACCGCCGCGCCCAGGTTTGCCGCCAGGACGGCATCCCAGTCGGCGTCGGGGGCGCTGACCCCTGGATCGCCGCGCGAACCACCCACCAGGTTGACCAGGACGTCGAGGCGCGAGAACCGCTCGGTCGCCTCGCGCACCACCCGCGCGGCATCATCCTCGCGCGTCGCGTCCCCCGCTAGCGCCAGGATTTGGGGTTTTGCCCCTTCCCCTTGCGGAGAAGCGGCCAGGGCGTCTCGGGCCGCCTCGCGCAGCCCGGCGGCGTCGCGCGCCATCATCGCCACGCGACACCCTTCGGCGACGAAGGCGCGGGCGGCCGCCAGACCGATGCCGCGGCTGGCGCCGACCAGCAACACGGCCCGACCGTCGAGACCCAGGTCCATGCGGCTCAGGATGCCTCGAGCTCGAGGATGTAGTCCTTGACCTGCTGCGCGTCGGCGGCGTCCGGCTTCAGCTCGAGGTAGCGCCGGAAGGCGGCGAGGGCCCGCTCTTTGTCCCCCGCCTTGTGGCGCAGGATGCCGATCGCCCGGTACGGGTCGGCGTAGCGTGGGTCGAGCCGGGTCGCGTCCTCATACTTGGCCAGCGCGAGCTCGTTCAGCCGCCGGGCCGTCTCCTGGTCCTTCGCCTCCGCCGCCCGTTTTTCGTCCATCTGCCCGTGCAGGTAGTGGGCCACCGGATCATTCGGGGTCAGGTCCAGGACCTTGCGGATCTCGGCCTCGGCCGTCCCGAATCGGCCGGCCTGGATGTTGAGCGCCGCATCGTCGCGTACCAGGACGCGTGTTCGCATCCGGAAATCCCCCGTGTCGGTAGTCCTACCCTCCGTGGCGGCGTCCTTGTAGCGGGTTTCGATCAATCCCTTCATGCTCTCGATCCTCTCGTCCAACCGGGGATGGCTGCCGAAGAAGAACACCTCCATCTTCGAGGAGTCGCCGTGATCCTCCTTGAGGAGCTCGAAAACGCGCGGGGCCGGCCGCGGGTCGTACCCGGCAGCGACCATCCTGGCGAGCCCCACCTCGTCCGCCTCCCGCTCCAGCTCTCTGCCGAAGCCGTTCACGGCCGCCAGAAAGCCGAGCTGCAGCCCGAGCCCGACCAGGATGTTCCCCATCTGGTTGAGGACGTAGGCCCCCCTCCAGTCCCCCTGTTCCGCCTTGGACCCGGCAGCTCCGGCCACCACGACGCTGCCGACGAGGGATGCGATGGAGTAGCCGATCACCTTGTTGCGCGTGCTGCGCTCGTACTCGAGGGCGTGGCGCTCGGTGGCGTGGGCGATCTCGTGCCCCAGGACGGTGGACAGCTGTGCCTCGTTCTCGATGCGGGCCAGCAGACCTGTGTGGACGTAGACCGATCCGGTCGGGTAGGTGAAGGCGTTCAGGCTGGGGTCCTTGATGGTGCGCACCCTGACCTTCAGCAGCTCCTGACCCTTCACCTCCGGCGGCACGAGACGCTGCGCTACCTGGTTCAGGTAGTCGTCGAGGATCGGGTCGCTGTACAGCGTGGCCTGGCCGTTGAGCTTGCGCTCTTCCTCCTGAGCCTGCTTCCAGAGCCGCTCCTCGTCGCGCGCCAGCGAGAACACCGGGCCCTCGGCGCCCACCGGCGGGACCTTCGCCGGACCGAAGCAGCCGAGCGGGCCGGCCGACAGCAGACAGACAAGCAGGAGGGAGGCGACGGCACGCGGCGGGAAACGGCGCGGCAAGCGGGCTGCGAGGCTCATCGCTCTGTCTACTTCTTCTTGAACAGGGCGTCGAAGGCGGCGCGGGGGTCGCTCGTTCCCTCGGGCGCCGGGCCGGGCGTTGCGATCCTGCGGCCGGTGGCGTCGAGCACCGTCTCCGGACGGAAGAAGGAGCACTGGTTCGCCGCGGTCTTGGACAGGATGCGTGCCGGGATCACCTGGCGGCACTCGTAGCGTGCCCCGGGGTCGAAGTGCACGCAGTTGCGGCAACAGTGGAGGGCGGCGCGGCAGTTGGGACACGACGCGGCCGGATCGAGGCTGTCCGGGGCCGGCTCCTGGTGGCCGCACTGGAAGCAGCGCATCACCAGACGGGCCTCGCGGGGAGTGCCGCGCGGCTCCCGGGGGCCCCGGGGGCCGCGATCCTCCTGCCGTCGCTTCTCCCGCTCTTCCTTGTATTCGCTGTCCCGGTAGCCGGGCTGGCGGTATTTCATGGACGCACGATCCTCCTGCGGCGTTCTTTCTGGAGGGCTCCCATTGTACAATGCAATGCCTCGTTGACAGCACGAATCGCCATATCCTTCATGCAGGGGAGGAACGATGTCCCGAATCTCATCTCTCTGGCGCGCTTGGCCTCTGTTCATCACCATGTCCCTCTGGGTTCTTTCGACCGCGCTCGCCTCGTCCGCTTCCGCCTCGACTCGACCGGCGGGCGAGACGCAAATCACCTCCGCGGGCCCCGCAGGGCCGGAACAGGCGGGCCGGGATCGAAAGAAAGATCGGCAGGAAGGGAAGGGCAAGGGTGAAACGAAGGACGCCGAAAAGAAGGACGACAAGGACGAGCCCAAGGAGCCGCCGTTCGAGAAAGCGATCAAGGGGGCGCGCGAGCTGAAAGGGGTTTTCACCCTCTACATCAAGGAGGACGATGGGAAGTACCTCCTGGAGATCGCCCCCGACCAGCTCGACGTGACGTTCCTCCTCAACCCGACCCTCGTCTCGGGCGTGGGCCAGGGCTTCATCTACCCCGCCGATATGCTCCCGGAGTACGTGGTCTCCTTCCACCGCATCGGCAAGACGATTCAGCTGGTCCACAAGAACGCCCTGTTCACCGCCGGCGACTCCTCCACCCTCCGGAAACCCGCGCAGGTCGCGGCGCCCGACGCCGTCGTCGGCCAGTCGAAGATCGAGAGCCAGCCGCATCCCGAGCGCAAGAGCGTGCTCGTCGATCTGGGGTCGATCGTCCTGGGCGACCTGGAGGGGATGTCGCTGGCGCTGAAGTCGCTGTTCGAGGTCCCCTACCAGTTCGACAAGGACGCAAGCTCGATCGCGATCGCCAAGGACTTCCCCGATAATCTCGACTTCGAGACGGTCCTGCACTTCAAGACCCCGGAGGTCAAGAGCCCGGTGATCTATGCGGCCGACTCGCGGAGCCTCCTGGTGCGCTTCCATTACTCGCTCTCCAGGCTGCCGCAGACCGGGTACCGGCCGCGCCTGGCGGATGACCGCGTCGGTCACTTCCTGGCGATGATGGACGACTACACCAGCGACCGCCCGGATCAACCGACCGTCCGATACGTCACGCGCTGGCACCTGGAGAAGAAGGATCCGTCGGTCGCCGTTTCCGAACCGAAGCAACCGATCGTCTT
>JBIOWS010000254.1:0-2205 GCA_044868745.1 Candidatus Polarisedimenticolia bacterium | reverse complement strand
GAGGATGCGCTTGAAGGAGAACTTGCTGGCGGTGTCGTCGCCGTCGGTGAGGAGGATGATCGCCTTGCGACCTTCGATGCTGCGCAGCTTGCGGTAGGAGGCGTACAGGGCGTCGTAGAGGGCCGTCCCGCCCTGGGCGTTGGTGCTGGCGATGGCGCCGCGCAGAGCCTCCTTGTCGTTGGTGAGATCCTGCAGCAGAAAGACCTTCTCGTCGAAGTCGATCACCAGGGCACGGTCCTCCGAGCTCAGTGCGCCGACGAAGCGGCTGGCGGCGTTGTGAACGGTCTGCAATGACGGCTGCATGCTGCCGCTGCTGTCCAGGATCACGGAGAGCGTCACCGGGCGCTTCTCGATATAGAAGTCGATGATCGACTGGCGGACACCGTCTTCCTCCAGGATCAGGTCCTCCTTTTTGAGGTCGAGAGGGAAGCGCCGGTCGTCGCCTTTGGCGTGCGCGGTGGCATACAGGATCACGCGGTTCACCTGCACGTTGTAGTTGAGGAAGACTCGCTTGAGGATGACCGAGTCGGTGACCGTGACGCCCTCGCGATGGTAGGCGACGGCGCGGATGACCCAGGAGCGCGGATCGGTCCCGAAGTCGAACAGGCACCTGTAGGGGGCCTCCGTATCGATGAAGACCAGCCGGTCGTCCACGAAGAACTCCACTTTCGCCACCAGTCCGGGCTCGGCGGCCGTCACCTCGGCCTCGATCTCCGACCGGCCGAAGCGGAAGTCGTTTCGCGCCGGGTTGGTGATGCGGATGGAGAAGCCCTTGCGGCTGCGGACCTCCGGAGCCGGCGGGGCTCTGCGCTCCTCGGGGACGGAAGGGGATTCCTGCATCCTCTCCGGGGCCGCCGTGGAGCCGCGGATCAGGATCGCCACGGCAAGGATCATCGCGGCCGATGCGTATCGGCGCCTCACGGCGCTCCCTCCGCTCCAGACTGAGCCCCCGCCCCTCCAGGCGGGCCGGGTCCTTCGGTGCGCGCCCGATCGAGGCTGTGGAGGAGTCGCTCCACCTGCGCGACCTCGGATCCCGTGCGGGCCTTCTCGAGGAAGGAGGCGTAGGCGGCGCGCGCCTCGGCTCGTCGGCCGAGGCGGAAGTAGGCGTTTCCGAGGTAGAGGTCGGCCCGGGGGTCGTCGGGGTGATCGACCTTGTAGGCGGTGAACGCCTGGATCGCCTGCTCATCGAGGAGCAGGAAGGCCCGCGCCACGCCGAGGTTGAACAGGGCCGCGCCGCGCAGCGCCGGGGTCACGCTGTCCGCCGGAGTGCCCGCTGGAGGCAGCGTCTCGGTAGGCACGGGCGCGACCCCCGCGAGGGCTTCGAACACCACGATCGCCTGGGAGTACAGGCGCGCGGCCAGGAGCTCGTTCCCGGCCTCCAGGCGCAGCGTGGCGGTGGACGGATCGGCCGGCGCGCTCGCGGCCATGAGGGCGGCGGCGCGCTGGAGAAGCTCCGCCGCGCGCCGGTGGGCCCCCTGGGTCGCCAGGAATCGCCCGAGCGCGGCGAGGTCTCCTGGGGCGGGGGAGGGAACGTCGATCGCCTTCTTCAGGGCCGCGTAGCGTCCTGCGTCGGTCTGAGCCCGCTTGAGCGCCTGACCCACCGACCGGCGCATCAGAGCGTCGTCGATGCCGCGTTCGTGGAGCCCCTGCAGCACCTCGACGGCGGCGTCGAAGTCCTCCTCGGCACGCTTGAGGTCGGAGAGGATCAGGTGGGCGCCCGGGTGATCGTGGTCCTGCGCCAGGGCCGCCTGGATCTCGGCCTCGGCCCGCCCGTGGCTCTCCAGGTCGAGATAGATTCTGGCGAGGGCGACATAGGGCTCCGGGTCCCGCGGCGCCAGCATCTGCGACTTGCGCGTCGCCGCGATCGCATCATCGTGCAGCCTTTGTCCGGCATAGGCCAGGCCCAGGCGAGTGTAAGCGCTGCTGAAATCGGGCTTGATGGCGATCGCCTTCAGGAACAGGTCGGTGGCGTCCTCCAGGCGACCCTTGCGCAGGTACAGGTCGCCCAGGTGGGTATAGGCGTCCGCAAATGCGACGTTGATCTCGAGCGCCTTGCGGTACTGCTGCTCGGCCAGGTCGTCCTGCCCGGTGCTCTCGAACAGGCGTCCGAGGCCGTCCAGGGCGGGGGCATAGTTCGGCTGCAGATCGAGCGCCCGAAGGTACTCGGCCCGTGCCTCGCTGGCGTCCCCCTGTTTCAGGCAGGCG
>JBIOWS010000253.1:0-3223 GCA_044868745.1 Candidatus Polarisedimenticolia bacterium | reverse complement strand
TGGGTGCCGCGCCACCAGGGCCCTTTGCCATGGGGTGAGCCGGGAGAAGACCTCCTGCCGCATCGCGTCGAGGCGCCGCTCGAGACGTGCAATTTCGCTGGCACGGTTTTCGCCGCCGGGGATGCCGGAGAGTTCTTCGATTTTTTTCTCCAGGTCCCGGAGCGGCCGCTCGAAGTCATCCTCCTCGACGGCCATGCCGCGTAGTCAAGCACACGCATCGAGGGCTGTCAAGCAAGCGCAGGCGCGTCAAGCGCGCGGGTGGAAATCCTTGTAGATCTTGCGGAGGCGCTCGCGGTTGAGGTGCGTGTAGACCTGCGTCGTGGAGATGTCGGCGTGGCCGAGCATCAACTGCACCGATCGGAGATCGGCACCACGCTCCAGAAGGTGCGTGGCGAAGGAATGCCGCAGCACGTGCGGGCTGAGTTTTCCTCGCAGGCCCACACTACGGCCATACTTTTTCAAGATCTTCCAGAACCCCTGGCGGCTCATCGGCCCCCCGCGACTGTTGAGAAACAAGGCTGAAGGGCTCACCCCCCGCGAGAGCGCCGGCCGGCCGGACTCCAGGTAGGCGCGCAGGCGCTGCGACGCGGTACGGCCCATCGGCACGAGACGCTCCTTGCTCCCCTTGCCCACGCAGCGCAGGTAGCCGCCGTCCAGATTGAGGTCGCGGGCGCGCAGAGAAATCAGTTCCGAGACGCGCAACCCTGTGGAGTACAGCAGCTCCACCATCGCCAAGTCGCGCGACCCGAGCGCAGTCGACGGGTCCGGGGCATTCAGGAGGTGATCGACTTCCTCCAGCGTGAGACAGCGGGGCAACGTCTTCCAGGTCCGCGGCGAACGAATGTCGGCGGTGGGGTCCTCGGCGACGATCTTCTCCATCACGAGGAAACGGTAGAACATCTTGACGGCGTTCAGGGCCCGTGCGATCGATTTGGGGGAGAGGCCTTGGCCGGAAAGACGCCGGGCGAATTCATTGATCTCGCCCTGGCGCACCTGGCGCGGGGTCCGCCCTTTGCCGCGCAGGAAGCGGGCGAACTTGAGGAGATCGCCGCCGTACGCCAGGACAGTGTTCTTCGCGACGCCCCGCTCCACCGTGAGGTAGTGGAGGAAATCCTCAGTGAGGCCGCGGGCGATCATCGCTCTCGAGAGTCCAGGAAGAAGGTCACCGGGCCGTCATTCACGAGTTCCACGTCCATGAACTCACGGAAGCGCCCCGTCTCGATCCGCAGGGGACTGCGCGACAACCGTTCGACCAAGGCGCGGTAGAGCGGTTCTGCCCGTTCGGGGGAGGCCGCGTTCTCGAACCCGGGCCGCCGCCCACGGCTCAAATCCCCTGCCAGAGTGAACTGGGAGACGATGAGAACCTCGGCGCCCGTGTCGAGGGCAGATAGATTCATCTTTCCCGCGCTGTCAGCGAAGATACGCATATTTAGCACCTTGTCGGAACACCAGTCAAGGTCCGCCTGCGTGTCCTCCTTCTCGATCGCTGCGAACAGCAGGAGCCCTGCGCCGATCCGGCCGACCACGGAGCCCTTGACGCGCACCTCGGCACGCGACACACGCTGGACGACAACCCTCACCGCGGCCTCCGAAGCATCGAGCGAACCAGCCGGACCTCCTCGCTTCCGATCAGGAATGCGATCGCCAGATAAATCCCCACCCCGCCCCCGACCAGGGCCCCGAGGGCGACCGCCTTCGGGCCGATCCCGGGGAGCGCCCGAACGTTCAGGCGGCCCTGAGCCAGGATCAAGGACGCGGCCATGGCTCCGCCCGCGACGAGGGCCCTCAAAGCACTTCCTCCCAGCCGGCGGTCGAGGTAGCCGCCGGCCCGGCGCTTCAGAAGCCAGGCCAGCAGCACCGAGTCCATGAAGGCCGAGATTGAGGTGGACAAGGCGATCCCGTTATGCGCCATGGGGCCGCGGAGGGCGAAGTTCAGGCCGAGATGGACGAAGAAGGTCAGCGTCCCGACCATGACCGGCGTGCGCGTGTCGCGGTGGGCATAGAACGCGGTCGCCAGGACGTTGACAGCGGCGTAAGGCAGCAGGCCGATGGCGTAGCAGGCCAGGGCGCTGGCGGTGAACAGCGTGTCCTCGGCGTTGAACCTCCCGCGCTCGAACAGAACATGGATGATCTCACCGCGCAGAACGACGAGACCGATGGTCGCGGGAACCGTGACGAACAGCAGGAGGCGGAGGGCGGTCGTCAGCGTCTCGCTCACCGTCCGTCGATCCCCCTCCGCCGCGGCTCGGGACAGTCCCGGCAGGATCACCGTGGAGAGACTGATCGCAAACACCCCCAGCGTCAGCTCGGTCACGCGAATGGCGTAGTACAGAAACGAGACACTTCCCGCGCCGAGCGCGCTGGCGAACTGCGAATCGACCACCAGGTTCACCTGCGTGATACCCACACCGAAAACGCGCGGGAGCATCAGGCGCCCCACCTCCCTGAGACCTGCCAGGTCGAGCGGCCGGGGGAGTCTCAGGTCGAATCCCAGGCGCAGGAGTGTCGGAACCTGGATCACGAGCTGCAGGAAGCCCCCCGCGAGCACGCCGATCGCGAAGGCGTAGGAGGGGTCGGCGAAACGCCGCGACAGCGTTAGGGCGCACGCGATGATCGCAAGGTTAAGCAGGACCGGGGTGAAGGCGGGAAGCGCAAAGACATCGAAGGCGTTCAAGATTCCAGAAATCAGTGCGGCGAGAGAAATAAAAAAGATGTACGGGAACATCACCTGGTTCAGGTGCACCGTCAGATCGATCTTGTCCGGCTGGATGGCGAAGCCCCACGCCAGCACTCTCACGACTAGCGGCGACAGCAGGATGCCCAGAACGACGATGCCGGCGAGGAGGGCGGT
This sequence comes from Candidatus Polarisedimenticolia bacterium, assembly GCA_044868745.1. Lineage (GTDB taxonomy): Bacteria > Acidobacteriota > Polarisedimenticolia > Gp22-AA2 > Gp22-AA2 > JBIOWS01. The sequence continues at coordinate 372 of JBIOWS010000253.1, read as the reverse complement.
CAGCAGACAGAGAACGGAGGCCGCGAAGCGCCACATCGCCTGGCGGTCGTCGCCCTTCATGTAGCGCGCGAAGGTCGGTACGAAAGCGGAGGTAAGCGCCCCCTCGGCGACCAGCCGCCGCAGCATGTTCGGGATGCGGAACGCGATGACGAAGGCGTCGGAAGAATTGGCGGCGCCGAGGATCGTGGCCTGCAGGTTGTCCCGGACGTAGCCCGAGATCCGGCTGAGCATCGTCATGACGCTCATCGAACCCGCAGCCCGGATGAGACCGCGCTCCTTCTCCATGCTGACCCCGCTTCTCCCCGGAACCGCGCGGGCAGGGCAGGGAGCGGGCGGCGCGGGCGTCCCCGGGGCGGGGGGATTTTACGTACG
>JBIOWS010000252.1:0-4609 GCA_044868745.1 Candidatus Polarisedimenticolia bacterium | reverse complement strand
ATGAGCATCTCTCCCTGCAGGACCCTCAGGTCGACGTCGTCTGGGTGACGCTGGGTGGCTACCTCCAGCGCCCTCCTGGCATCGTCGACTCTCCCCTCTTGTAGGCGCGCGCGTATCAGGAGCTGGAACAGCTCGGGGCCTGGCTCATCGGAGATGTCGAGTGCCTTCGTGAAGGAGGCAGCGGCCGCCCCGAAGTCACGGGACTCCATTTCCAGCATTCCGATCTGCACATGGGCGAGCGCCAGCAGGGTGTCCTCCCTCTCGCCGCTGCTCCCCTGCTCGCCCGCCAGATCGACGATTTCCCGGAAGCTCCGCAGGGCTGCCTCGGCGTCGCCCGCCTTCTGCAATACCCGGGATCGGTAGAAGCGCGCCTCCAGGTTTTGCGGCTCCTGCCGAACGGCACGGTCGTAATACGCCAGTGCCGCCTCGAAGTCGCCTGCGCCTTCGAACGCCTGGGCGAGGTTCAGCAAGCCGCGCAGATCGTTCGGGTCGAGGCTTTGCGCCTCTTCCAGCTCCCGAATCGCTTCCTTGTAGCGTCCTGCCGCGAGGTGCAGGGAGCCGATGCGGTTCCTCAGGTAGGCCGTGTCGAGGCCGTTGCGCATCACGCGCCTGTAGACGTCGATCGCCGCGTCGTACTTTTTCTGGTACTCCAAAAGGGCCGCCAGCGCGTCGGCCGCCTCGAGATTGCCGGGCGAGCGCCCCACGATCCCCGTCAGGATTTCCTCGGCCTCGGGGAAGTGCTTTGTACGCACGTAAATCTTTCCGAGGAGGAGGGACATCTCCTGATCGAGGAGGGCCTTCTTGGAGAATGAGCGCAGGAGGTCACCCGCCTCCTCGAGGCGTCCCGTGTGGTAGTAGAGCTCGGCCAGCGACTGGCCAGCCTCGCTGTCGGCGGGGTCGGCCTGGAGCGCACGCTGGTACTCCTCGATCGCCCGCCCGATGTTGCGGTCTGGCTCGATTCCCTGGCGCGCCCGGGTCACATAGATGTCCCCGAGGAGCTTCCGCGTCCGACTGCCAGTCTGATCCGCGGCGAGAACCCGTTGTGCGATGTCGGCGGCTCCGTCCAAGTCGTTCAGCGAGAAGCGGAGTTGCGCCAGCTCAAGGAGCAGGACCGCAGAGGTGTCGCTCGCAGCCGCGCGCTCCATCTGCTCGAGCGCGTGCAGGTAGTCGCGCCCCAGGAGCGACTGCTGAGCGAGCGAGTAGTAATAGTAGGCCTGCTGCTGGCGCGATGATTCGCCCGCCAATGCGGGAGCGGCGAAGGCGCCGGCCGAGGCTCCCAGGACGGAAACGAGCAGCGCCAGCAGGCGGGATGAGCGCGTATGGGTGCTCCTCATCGGGCGGGGCTCCCGGCTGGCTCCTCGAACCTCAGCTTCAATCGCCTCGACAATCCGCCGAGCGAGAGCCTCAGGTTCTTGGTCTCTTTGGGGTGGAAGGTCGCTCCGATCCCTCCGATGTCGTCGTACGAGTGATCGCCGCTCACCACACGGACCTCGACCCGGCGCCGCCCCGGAGGAACCAGAAGACTTCGTTTCCACAGGCTTCTGTTCCCTGCGCTCCGGATCGGCTCGTCCAGGACCGGCTGACCGTCGATGCGGACCACGACGCGACCAGACGCGAAGCGATGTGACAGGCTCAGGTTGAGCCGCGCCGCCAGGGCGGCGTCGGTCGAGGCATCCGGTCCCCGTGTGAAGCCCGCGGAGTCCGCCGCTTCCTGTGCGTGACCGCCCGCGTCGCCAGGACTTAGCGGGGTCGTTAGCAAGCCGATTGCGGCAGAACCACCGCTCCGTCCAGCCGGGGTGCGGCTAAGGAGAAACGGCGTGGAGGCGAGCAACCCGAGACATAACAAGAAGACAATCCAGCCCACCCCGAGTGGCGTCCCGACTCGCCCCATGAGCTCCGACCACCGGGGCGCCAGGAAGGTGATCCCGCGGACGCCTCCATCGGGTGAGGCGAACCCCGCCGGCTCCTTTCCCGCCGGCACGAGAGTCGGGGGGACCGAGTGGTCGGCTGCCTCCCTCCAGTCCCGCACCGCTGTCGTGAGGTCCTGAGCGAGGTCCTGGCCACGGGGGTACCGGTCGGAAGGTCTCTTGGACAGCGCCTTCCTCAAGACACGATCGAATGCCGCGGTGAGGGCGGGATTCAATTTCGACGGCGGAGGCGGATCCACGTTAACGACCTGGTAGGAGATCGCGGTCACGCTCTCGCCGGTGAACGGCTTCTCCCCGGTCAAGAGTTGGTAGAGGATCACCGCGAGGGAGAAGTGGTCGGCCCGACCATCCACGTCAACGCCCGTGACCTGCTCCGGCGCCATGTAATTCGGCGTGCCGAAGAACCTCCCCGGTCGCGTCAATCCTCCCGCCGCCACGCGTGCGATCCCGAAATCGAGGATTTTTGGCTGGCCGGTCTCCGTGAGGACGATGTTGGCGGGCTTGATGTCGCGGTGGACGATCCCATTCTCGTGGGCGTAATCGAGCGCACGCGCCAGGCTCTCCACGACCTCTGCGACCTGCGCCAGCGGCAGTCGGCCCCCGCCGGCCAGGAGGTCGTGGAGGTTGGTACCGGTGACGTATTCCATGGCGATGTAAGCATCCCCCTCGGCGCCTTTCTCGCCCACGTCGAAGATGGTGACGATGTTGGGATGATTCAGGCGACCCGCGACCTGGGCCTCGCGGTAGAACCGGTGCAGGAACTCCTCCTCTTCTCCCGGGCCCAGCGGGAAAGAGAAGGCGATCGTCTTGAGGGCCACCACCCGCCCGATCCTGGGATCGCGCGCCCTGTATACGACCCCCATCGAGCCCCGGCCGATTTCCTCGAGGATTTCGTACCGGCCTAGCGCCTTAGGCAGGACCATCAGCCCGATCCCCGGCCCTCCGCGCCATTGAGGTCGGGGCGGCTGACTGCCAGGACAGCCTCCTCCGCGCGCGCCTTCCGGAGAAGGCTACGGGCCCAGTTCCCAATATAGGACGCCTGTCCCGCCCCGTCCACAGCGCGCCCTCTTCAGGCTGCCTTGCGGCCGGAGATCGGGGTCATCCCGCGCAGGTAGTCGATCGCCTTCCGCCGCTGGGGATCGCCGGAATCGGTAGCCTCCCCGTCGATCACGAGGTCGGGCTGGAGCCCCTTGCCGTTCCATTCCTTTCCGGCCGGCGAGAGGTACTTGCCGGTCGCCAGAAACACGCCATCACCGTGGGGCAACGGGATGAGGGTTCGTTGCGTCCCGACTCCCCAGGTCCGCTGCCCGAGGATCGGCACTCCCATCCCATCCTGCAGCGCGGCGGCCAGGGCCTCGCAGGTGCCCGCGGTTCCTTCATCCACCAGCACGGCGAGCGGCCGATCCCACGCCACGCGCCGCCCGTCGGCCCGGTATGCCTTGTCCCCTTCGTAACGATCGGCAATGGTTACGATCGTGCCCTGGGCGATGAACAGACTGGCCATCCCGATCGCCTCAGCCAACGACTCGGAGGCGCAGCCCCGAAGATCGAGGAGGAGGCGCGTGGCTCCACGTCGGTTCACTCCGGCGATCGCCTGGTCAAGACGCCGCGCGTCGCCCCCATTGATCCCGGCGATCCGCACCAGGCCCACATCAGGCGGTTCGACGGTCGCGGAGGGCGAAGCGGGTGGGAGGGCCCTGCGGACCAGCGTGATGGTCTTCCGCCCCGCCGCCTCCGGTGAGTTCAACATGGCCCCCACGGTCGTGCCGGGCTTGCCTCTCAGAGCCTGGGTGGCCTCCCACACCCCCATCTGGCGGGTGGACTTCCCATCGATAGTGATCAGGAGGTCACCCGAGCCGATGCCCGCCTCCGCTGCGGGTGATCCCTGAGCCGCGGTGATCACCATGATGTAACCCCGTCTCTTGGAGAGCGCCAGACCGACATCGCCGGTCGCGGCGGCCCCGCCGCTTGAAGCCCTCTCGTACTCGGAGGCAGAGAGATACTCGTTGCCCGGGTCGAGCGATTCGAGCATCCCGCGGTAGGCGCCTTCCATAAGCACATCGAGATCCACGGGTTGGACGTAGTTGTTAACGATGAGGTAAAGGGCCTCGTTGAAGAGCTTGAGGTAGCTGTAGGTCCCCTCCACCGCGACAACCTTTCCCATCAGAGCGCCAGAGACGGTGAACGCTATGAGGGACGCGGAAAGGATCAGCATCAGCTTTCTGTCGGCGGTGATCTTCATCGATCCTCCAGTTCGCTCAAGGTGTTCGGCGGGAGCCGCGCAGGTCGCGGCGCGCCTGTGGCCGATGCTCGGCCGCCTTTCCCGGTGCCCCGTGCAGCCAGCCAACGGGATCTTCGGGCTTGCCATCATGACGGATTTCGAAATAAAGGCCTGGGACATCGAACGATCCGGCCTCGCCGGAGCGGGCGATGATCTCCCCCTGCCGGATCTCCTGGGCTGTCTCAACAAGTCTTTGATCGACGTGACCGTAAATCGACAGGTACCCGTCACCGTGATCGATGACGATCATCTGTCCATACCCCTTGAACCAGTTGCTGAACACGACTCGGCCGTCGAAAACCGCACGCACCTCCTGGCCCGGAGCTGACGCGATGTCGATGCCGGGGTGAGGGACCTCCGTATTGAATCGAGGGTGGCGCAGGTTGCCGAACGGGATGGC
>JBIOWS010000251.1:0-2435 GCA_044868745.1 Candidatus Polarisedimenticolia bacterium | reverse complement strand
GGGAGGACACTTTCACTGAACAGTTAGGGGAGGACATTTTCATAGACCAACAGCACAGAAGGACGGCATTCCTTGACAAAGCCGACGCCCGATTCGTATCCTTCTGCAGGAATTATGTTTTTTGAGCTGGACCGGAGGATCGGCGCCCATGGGTGGTGAGCTCCGCAAGGACCCGGCGACTGGGAAATGGGTACTCGTCCGCCCCCAGGTTCCCCAGGATGTGGATTCCGACCCGGGTGTATGTCCCTTTTGCCCGGGCAACGAGCATCTGACACCGCCGGAGATTGCCGCGTACCGGCCGCCGGCAGGGGCCTCGACCGGCGGTCCCTGGGAGGTGCGGGTCATCCCCGAGCGGGATCCGTACTTCTTCATCGAGGAGGCCGTGGTCCGCGAGGGCATCGGGATGTACGACCGCGTCTCGACGCGGGGCGCCAGCGAGATCGTGGTGGAGAGCCCGGACCACGGCATGACCCTCGAGAGCGCCGACGAGGTCCAGATCGAGCGCGTGCTCTGGATGTACCGCGACCGCGTCAAGGATCTCAAGCGGGACATGAACATCCGTAACGTCGTGGTGACGCGGCGTTACGGGAAGCCCGGCTCGCGCATCACGCATCCCTATTCCCGGATCCTGGCGGCCCCGATCGTCTTCGACGACCTGCGGACCGAGCTGACCCAGGCCCGCGAGTACTACGCCTACAAGCGGCGCTGCGTGTTCTGCGACACGATCCGGGAGGAGATGGCCACGGGCGATCGGCTGATCCTGCTTACGCCCCACTTCGCGGCCTTCGTGCCATACGCCGCCCACGTCCCGTTCGAGCTCCGGGTCCTGCCGCGGCGGCACGCGAGCGGGTTCGAGGACGTCACGCCGGACGAGGTGGCCGACCTCGCCCGCGTCCTGAAGAGCCTGTGCGGTCTCCTGGTCAAGGCGACGGGCGACCCGTCGTACCGGATGACCATGCACACCGCGCCGAACCTGGCGGTCAAGATCGTCCAGGGCGAGTGGGACACGATCGAGCGGGACTACCACTGGCACCTGGAGATCCTCGTCTACCCCGAGCGGGCCATGTGGGTCGCCGGGATCGCCGTGACCGACATGCTCCCGGAGGAAGCGGCCCGGGTCCTGCGTGAGGCCGGCTCCCTGGAAAAGCCGAGGGGCTGACCTAGCCGTTTCCCGACCCGGCCGCGAGGGCAGCCCCCGGGTGTCCACTTGGTGACGGCTCCGGGGGAGAGTTTCGAGCTTTCGGTGAGGCTGGATCCCCCGGCGATAGCCCCCTGAACCGGCCGTCATTCCTGGACATTCCTGCCTTGACAGCCCCAGGAGCCCGTGGCACCGTGTATCCGACCAAACTGGTCGGCGATCGGAGAGGTCGGTGTTAAGGTTCAGCAAGAAGGCCGATTACGGGCTGATGGCGGTTCACTACATTGCCTTCCATCAGCACGATGGCGTCGTCAACGCCAAGCGGATCGCCGAGGATCTGGGGATTCCGGCTGAACTCATGGCGAAGATCCTCCAACGCTTGGCCAAGGGGAAGCTGATCGCGAGCGTCAACGGGCCGAAGGGGGGCTACGTCCTCGCCCGAGACCCGAGCCAGATCCGGGTGAGCGAGGTGCTCCGCGCGATCGAGGGACCGCTCGGGCTGGTGAACTGCTACCGGACGATGCAGTGCCCGCAGCTCGAGCGCTGCAACATCCGCCGGCCGGTGCTGGCGATCCAGACGGGCATCGAGCGGTTCCTGGAGACCATGACCCTGGAGACGATGAACGCCCTGAGCGAGCCGCCGGCCGTGACCCCGGGGCTCGTCGCAACGCGGCACTGAGGAGACGGCGCCCATGGCGGTGAAGTTCCCGATCTTCATGGACAGCAACTCGACGACGCCCGTCGATCCGCGGGTGCTCGAGACGATGATTCCCTACTTCACCGAGCGGTTCGGGCATCCCGGCAGCCGCAACCATTCCTTCGGGTGGGAGGCCGAGGCCGGCATGGAGCGGGCCCGCGAGCAGCTGGCCAGCCTGATCGGCGCCCGCGATCCGAAGGAGCTCGTCTGGACCTCGGGCGGGACCGAGGCGGACAACCTGGCGATCAAGGGCGTCGTGGAGATGTACCGGGAGAAGGGCGACCACATCGTCACGACGGTGACGGAGCAGCGCGCCGTCCTCGACCCCTGCCGGCGGCTCGAGAAGCAAGGGCTCGCCCGGCTGACCTACCTGCCGGTGGATGCGATGGGGGTCGTCGACCCCGACGCCCTTCGCCAGGCGATCACGGACCGGACCGTCCTCGTCTCCATCATGCTGGCGAACAACGAGATCGGGACGATCCAGGCGATCCAGGAGCTCAGCAAGGTCGCGAAGGAGCGCGGTGTCCTCTTCCACACCGACGCGACGGAAGCCGTAGGCAAGATCCCGGTGGACGTGGAGAAGATGGGCATCGACCTCCT
>JBIOWS010000250.1:0-3358 GCA_044868745.1 Candidatus Polarisedimenticolia bacterium | reverse complement strand
CTTAGAGATATAAAGACCCCGTCACCCGGTCCGATCGCCGCGTGGGGACCGCACCTCTCGGGCGGCTGGCCCACTTGGACAAAAGCCTAGTGAGTTGAGCTATCTGTACGGTGGTGTGAGAGGCTTGTCAACCTGATTCTGCCCGCGCCGCGGCGTGCGCGAGGGCGAAGCGCGCGGCTGGCGCGCCGTTTCACGATGCGCACCGATCAATGCGTGCGAGAGAACACCGCGGCCAGCGCCTCCTCCCGGCGTTTCTCGGCATCCATCTCGAGGCGCCTGACCCGGTCGCGCAGTTTCGCCACCAGCTCTTCGGGCTCGATCCCTTTGAGGTTGGCGCGGACGTTCATCACTCCGCCCCGAAGCCCGGCGTACGCCAGCAGGGCAGCCGCTCCCACGTCGCTCAAGGCGTTCTGGTTCCCTTTGTGCGCCAGCTCGATCGCCAGGGCCATCAGGACCACGCAGGCGTCCGCGGTCGCCATCGGTGTCTCGGTGGCGAACAGATTGGCCCGCGCCAGGACTTCGCCGCGCCGCCGCTTCTCCGCCTCGGTCCCCTTGGGGAGCCGCAGGGCGCGCATCACGGCGTCGTAAGCCTCCGCGTCCCTATCAACGAGGATGAGGAGGTCCTTCCTCAGCGCTTCGGCGCGCTGCCGGATCGTTCGGACCGTTTCCTCGTGCTCGCGGTACCGGTCCTTCCCCAGGGTCAGGTCGCACACCATCTGGACGAGCGAAGCGGCGAGGGCCCCTGCGAGCGCCGCAGCGCTGCCGCCCCCGGGCGTCGGTGTCCCGGCCGCCAGCTGCTGCGTGAACTCTTCCAGGGTCGTCTTGGTCAGCATACTCAGCGTCCTTCGTCCTCTTCCGCCCGGGCCGGGGCGGCGCGTCAGCCAGGTCAACAGGCGCCGTACGGCGTCGACCAGAGATGGCATGGAATCTACGATGCTCTCCCGGGCGTGTCAAGGACGGATCCCGCTGGAGCGGCTGCCGGGCAGGCGTTTGGCCGGGCTCCAGGTCGAGGGCTCCGCCCCTCAGCTCAGTGCTTCGGCGCGGCCGCTCTCCGGGCGCCCCGGCCCCGCCCCGACGATGCTTCCTTCCTCCACCACGACCCGCCCGCGCTTGATCACCGTCCGGCAGTGATTCACGCCGAAGTGGTAGACGAGATCCTGGTGGCTGGGGACCCCGAGGATCTGCACGTCCGCGGTCTTGCCGACCTCCAGGCTGCCGACGCTCGCTGCCAGGTCGAGGGCATGCGCGGCGTTCAGCGTGGAGGCGGCGATCGCCTCCGCCGGATCGATACCGTATCGCAGGCAGGCGAGTGGCAGGATCGCGCTCATCGCCTCCGTCGGGCAGGTCCCCGGGTTGAAATCGGTGCCGAGGGCCACCGGAAGGCCCGCGTCGATCATGCGCCGGACCGGGGGGTCGCCCGGCGAGCGCAGGAAGAAGGCCGCCCCGGGAAGGAGCACCGCCGTCGTGCCGGCCTCGCGGAGGGCCCGGATCCCTTCCTCGGTGACGCACTCGAGGTGATCGGCGGAGCTCGCCCCGAGGCGCGCCGCCAGGAGGGCGCCCCCGCCGGCGCTTCGCTGGTCGGCGTGCACGCGCAGCCCCAGCCCGTGCGCCTCGGCGGCCTTCAGGATGCGCTCCCCTTCCTCGGCGGTGAAGGCCCCCTCCTCCACGAAGACGTCGCAGTAACGCGCCAGAGTCTCGCGCGCCACTTCGGGGATCATCCGCTCCGCAATCTCCTGGACGTAGGCGCCGCGATCGCCGCCTCTCTCCGCCGGAACGACGTGCGCTCCCAGGAAGGTCGGGACCAGGTCGATCGGGTGCAGGGCGTTCAGGCGCTGCACCGCCCGCAGCTGCTTCAGCTCGTCGTCCAGGGTCAGCCCGTAGCCGCTCTTCGCCTCGGCGGTCGTGGTGCCGTGCCGCAGCATGCGGTTGAGGCGCGCCTTCCCCAGCTCGACCAGCTCGTCGATCGTGGCCTTACGGGTCGCGCCGACCGTCGCGAGGATGCCCCCCCCGCGCGCGGCGATCTCCTCGTAGGTGGCGCCCCGCAGCCGCTCCGCGAGCTCGCCCCGGCGGGTTCCGGCGAACGGCAGGTGGGTGTGGGGATCGACGAAGCCGGGCAGGACGGTCAGGCCGGTGGCGTCGATCTCGATGCCACGGCGGAGGAGGCGGACCTCGCGCCTGTAGTCGCGTTCGCCCCCCACGAAGACGATGACGCCGTCCCGCGCCGCCAGGCAGCCGCGCGCGAGGAGGCCGATCTCCCCCAGCAGGCGCCCCCGCTTCGGGGCCGGGCCGGGGACGGTCACAAGCTCTGCGGCGTCGACGACGGCGAGATCGGCTTCGATCACACCGCCATTATAGGGGCTAGCCCACGTCGCCCGCCGGCGGCTTCTTCATGAAGCGCAGCCGATCCTCCACCTCTTCCTGCTTCTTGTGCATGTCGAGGATTCTCAAATGCTGCTCGACCGCGACCCGGACGCGCTGCTCGAAGGCGTCGCGCTCGACGCGGAGATTCTGGATCACTCCCTCGAGCTGGCTCGCCTTGCGGACCGCCTGGTCGAGGAGCTGGGTCCCTTTGATCTCCGCCTCCTTGACGATCAGGCTCCCCTCCTTGCGGGCTTCCTCCTTGATGTCCTCGGCCAGCTTCTGGGCGGTCAGGAGCGTCTCCTTGAGGATCCTCTCGCGTTCCTTGTAATCGGCGAGGCCGGCCTTGATTTGCGCCAGCTCCTCCTTGAGGGCATTGTTCTCGATGACCAGCCTTTCGAACTCGGCCGACACCAGATTGAGGAACGATCGGACCTCCTCCTGGTCGTAGCCTCGCATGCGCTTGCCGAAGCGGTGGCCGCTGATGTCGATCGGGGTGATCTTCATGGTCGTACCCTCATCATTGACTCCTCTCTCCGAATATGGCGCGCCCGACGCGCACCATGGTCGATCCTTCTTCGATCGCCACCTCGAAATCCTCCGTCATCCCCATCGAAAGGTGATCGAGCGACAGGGTCCCGTGACGGCCGCGCTGTTCCTCCAGCAGGGAGCACAGGCGGCGGAAGTACGGTCTGCTCTTCTCCGGATCCGGATCGTACGGGGGGAGGACCATCAGCCCGCGCACCGCCACGTGCGCGCAAGTCGGTCCTGCTGCCAGGATCTCTCCCAGGCATTTCTCCTCGACCCCGAATTTCGTCGGCTCCCCCGCGAGATCGACCTGCACCAGGACCTCGATGCGCCGTCCCTCGCGCTGCGCCGCCCGCTCGAGTCGGAGCAGGAGCAAGGCGGAGTCGATCGAGTGCACGGTGTGGAAGATCCGCGCCGCGTGCGGGATCTTGTTGCTCTGCAGGTGCCCGACCAGGTGCCAGCGAAGCGGGGC
>JBIOWS010000249.1:0-2383 GCA_044868745.1 Candidatus Polarisedimenticolia bacterium | reverse complement strand
ACCGCACCTCCGCTCTTCGTTTCGCTCTTGCGCGCCTTGGAGTCCGCTTCTCTCTTTTTCTCCACGGCAGTCGCCGTCCGCCGCGCTCGCTGCAGCCTCCTGAGCCGCTTCGCGAGCTGACGGCGCCTTCCCGGAGCGAGGGACGCTCTCTTCTCGCCGATCTTCTTCTTGAGAAGGTCGATCTTTGCTTTCAACTGGCCCGATGTGGCCACGCGGCCTCCGAGAATGTCCGGAAAGGGCGGGGAGCGTAGCATCGCGCTGCCGGGCGAGTCAAGCGCTCGGGAGTCTCGATGGTAGAATCCCGCCCGGTGACCTCCGGATGACCGAGAACGCACGCCCCGGGTCCGAATACGACGCTGCCGCGCCAGGGCGGGACGCGGGCGGGGCCTGCGACGGCCGGAGACGAGTCCGGCGCCGGCCATTGTCGGCCTTCGATCGCTGCGTGCGCGCTCCGATCGGGTTTTTGTGGCTTTTCGTTCTCGCCCTCGTTTCGCTGCCGGTGATGGTTTACATGACGGTGCTTTACTACATTGCGCAGGCGGCGGCGCTTATGTACGGTGCCCGACGGAACCGCGGTGTTTCGCGAACCAGCGAAGAAGAGCGTGTCGCTTGAGCCGCTCGCGTCGCTTCGATTTCGAGCCAGAACCGATCATTCGTGGAGGGAGGGAGATGATCCGCTCAGGGGGTTCGGGGAGAAGCATCCTCGCATGCGCCGGCGTCTGGCTTGGGGCGATCCTGCTGTTGGGAGCGACAACCGGGGGCGGACCCGAGAGCACCGCGGGGCCACGGCTGGGCTTCCTCGCCGGCGGCCGGGAGGCGCAGGCGCGGGCCGAGCGGGCCCTGCTCCGGACACCTACCCCGGAGCGCGCCAGGTCCTGGCTGCGGGCCCTGACCGAAGAGCCGCACGTCGCCGGGACCGCCGAAGCGAAGCGCTCGGCCGAGTACGTGCGCGACCGGCTGATCGAGTTCGGCCTGAAGGCGGAGCTGAACTCCTACGAGGTGCTCCTCAATCATCCCAAGTCGGTTGTGCTGAAGCTGACGAAACCGCAGGCGATCGAGCTGTCGTTGCGGGAGGAGGGTCAGCCGGGCGACAAAGATTCCTACAGCGAGGCGGCCTTCCCGGCCTTCCATGGCTACGGTGCCTCCGGCGAGGCGGCGGGGCAGGTGGTCTACGCCAACTACGGGACACGCGAGGACTTCGAGCGCCTGGAGTCGCTGGGACTGTCGGTGCAGGGACGGATCGCCCTCGTCCGCTACGGCAAGGTGTTCCGCGGTCTGAAGGTGAAGGAGGCGCAAGCGCGCGGCGCCCGCGGCGTCATCATCTACTCCGATCCCATGGACGACGGGTACATGAAAGGGGATGTCTACCCCGACGGACCGATGCGCCCGGCCTCCGCGATCCAGAGGGGATCGGTGCAGTTCCTCTCCTCGGGCCCCGGCGACCCCACCACGCCCGGATACGCGTCCACGAAAGGAGCCCGGCGGGTGCCGCGCGACCAGCTCACGGGGATCCCGAAGGTTCCCTCGCTGCCGCTCGCCTGGGGCGAGGCGGCGAAGATCCTGAAAGACCTCGCCGGTCAGCGCGTCCCCGACGACTGGCAGGGCGGTCTGCCGTTCGCCTATCACCTCGGCCCGGGGCCGGCGGAGGTGGCGATGTCGGTGGAGATGGACTATGCCCTGCGTCCCCTGTGGAACGTCATCGCGACGGTCCCGGGCGCCGTCGAGCCGGATCGCCTGGTGATCCTCGGAAACCACCGCGACGCGTGGACCTATGGCGCCGTTGATCCGAACTCGGGCACGGCCGCGTTCCTAGAGACGGCGCGCGGCCTGGCGGCGGCGCTGCAGGCGGGCTGGAGTCCCCGGCGTAGCATCGTTCTCGCCAGCTGGGACGGCGAGGAGTACGGCCTTCTCGGGTCGACCGAATGGGTGGAAGAGCGCGTTGCGTCCCTGCAGGCGAACGCCGTGGCGTACGTCAACCTCGACTCGGCCGTCACCGGTCCCGACCTGGAGGTCGACGGCATCCCGTCGCTGCGTGATCTGGTGCTCGAGGTCGCCGCCGATCTCGAGGACCCACGCAAGGGTGGCACGATCCTGGACGCTTGGCGCTCCCGCAAGCACCGCGACTGGGCCAAGAGCGAGCCGGCCGGCCCCGCCGACGCCCTGCAACGCTTCGATCTGCAACTCGACCCGCTCGGCTCCGGCTCCGATTACACCGCCTTTGCTGATCACGCCGGTGTCGCCAGCGTCGATTTCTCCTTCGAAGGAGCCTACGGCGTCTACCACTCCATCCTCGACGACTTCTTCTGGATGGAAAACTTCGGCGATCCCGAGTTCCTCTACCACGCCGTCGCGGCCCGCATGTACGGCCTCCAGGCGATGCGCA
>JBIOWS010000248.1:0-3499 GCA_044868745.1 Candidatus Polarisedimenticolia bacterium | reverse complement strand
GCGGGCGCTCCGCCGGGCGCCTTCAACGTGGTGAACTGCGCACCGGAGGTCGGCGAGCGGCTGGCGACCGACGAACGCTTCCCATTTTTGACCTTCACGGGCAGCGTCAGTGTCGGCTGGCGTCTGAAGCAGAAGGCGTGGAAGAAGCGGGTCACGCTCGAGCTCGGCGGTAACGCCGCATGCATCATCCATTCCGACGCCGATCTGGACCACGCGGTGCAGAAATGTCTCATCGGCGGCTTCGCGTCCGCAGGCCAGTCGTGCATCTCGGTCCAGAGGATCCTGGTGCACGAGCCTGTGTACGCCTCGTTCGAACGGAAATTCCTGGAGGGGGTCGCCCGCCTCAAGGTCGGGGATCCGAAGGACCCCGCGACCGTCGTGGGACCGGTGATCGACGCCGCCAGCGCCGATCGGATCTTCTCCTGGATCTCCGAAGCGAAGGCGGCGGGCGCACGCGTCCTGATCGGGGGCACGGAGGACGGCACCCTGATACGGCCGACCGTGGTGACCGACGTTAACCGCAGCATGAAGGTCTCCTGTCAGGAGGTGTTCGGTCCTCTGGTCACGCTGGCCCGCTACCGCGAGTTCGAGGAGGCGGTGCAGATCGCCGACGACTCGGCCTTCGGCCTGCAGGCCGGCGTTTTCACGCACGACATCCGCCTCGTCCGCCACGCCGTGGAGAACCTGAACGTGGGGGGCATCGTGGTGAATGACGCGCCGACCACGAGGGTGGACAACATGCCGTACGGCGGCAGCCGCGACTCGGGCATCGGTCGTGAAGGGCCGCGCTACGCCATGCACGAGATGTCGGAGCCCCGCCTGGTCCTTTTCAATCTCGACCGCTGACACGAGGCGCCGCGCCGGTCCGCACGCCCGGACCTCTTGTTGCCGGGAACCCCCGGTCGGTCAAATCGGTACAATCGTTCGGGATCGGCGGAGGGTGGATGGCCAGCGAGCCCACGGATGTCGAGCTGGTCCGTGAGGTCCTGGCTGGCCGGCTCGAGCGCTTCGAGATCCTCGTCCGCCGTTACCAGCGGCTGGTGGCAACGGCCTCCCTCCGCATGGGAGTCCCGAGGCAGGAGGTCGAAGACGTGACCAACGAGGTCTTCCTGAAGGTCTATCGGAGCCTGAACCGGTATCGGCCGCAACACGCCATGTCGACCTGGCTTTACCGGATCACGGTCAACGCGGCGCTGGACCGCAGGAGAAGCGCCCGGCACGAGGCCCGCAGGGAGGAGCTCCCGGCCGACTTGGCCGACGGACGGCCCTCGGCGCATGAGCAGGCCGGCGACGAGGAGCGGGCACGGCTGCTGCACGAGGCCCTCCGCCGCATCCCCGGCCACTATCGCACTCCGCTGGTCCTGGTCCATGTCGAGGGTCTGCCCCTCGAGGCGGCCGCGCGGATCCTCGACCTCCCGGAGGGAACGGTCAAGTCCAGGCTGTTCCGGGGCCGGGCCCTGTTGAAGCAGGTCATCCGCAGGCACTACCCGATCCTGGCCCCCGGCCGCCCCGCGGGAGAGACGGAATGATGGACGATCCAGGCGCAGACTGGGCCGACGAGATCCTGGCCCCGCTCAGGCGCGAGCGGGTCGCCTGCGAAATCGCCCCAGCCGTGATGCGGCGCATCGCCGCTCTGGAGAGCGGACTCCGGCCGCTGCCGTTCCCCCTGGCCCGGCCCGGCCTGGCGTGGGCCTCGTCGCTCGGCCTCGCTCTCTGCACCTTGGCGATCCTCGCGGCGAGGTTGATGACCATGATCCTCAGCGGGGACGATGGCGTCCGACAGGCCTGGGCCCTGGTCTCCTCCACGGGGCGCGTACTGCTGACCTTGGGTCGGGCGCTGGCCACGCTGGGCGCAGCGACCACAACCGCCGCGGCCCCGCTGCTGCGCGGGACTTGGGCTCTCCTGGAGGTCGCTGCGCCGCTCCTGCGCGGCGCCGGCCTCCTGGCGGCCTCCCTGGGCGCCCTGTCGATCGTGGCCAGCACCTATGTTTTTATGCATGCCCGCAAGGTCGCGCCTCAGGCCCGGGCCCAGGGAGGAAATCGATGAGATCAGAACGACTCCTCGTGCTCTTCGTCGGCGCGAGCCTCAGCCTCGCAACCACCTCGCTCGGCGCACCGGCCGGGCGGCACGTCGACATCGACGCTCCGACCGTGTCGATCTCGGACGTGGCCCACGTCCCCGCCGGTCAGGTTCATCAGGGTGACATCGTCGCCATCTTCGGAGACGTTCGAGTGGAGGGGAGGGTCGACGGGCAGGTGGTGGTCATCCTCGGCAGCCTCGATCTCAGCGGCTCCGTCGAGGGAGACGTCGTGGCGATCCTGTCGGACAGCCGAATCGCCGAGACCGCCAGGATCGGCGGCGAGCTCGTCAACATCGGCGGCAGGCTCGACCGTGCCTCCGGAAGCCGGGTCGCAGGCGAGATCGTCAGCATCGATTTCCTGCGCTTCCTGCCGCTTTCGGGCTGGTTCTACGGCTGGCACGGATGGCACGGCCTGTTCTTGTTCCTGTTCCTCCTCAAGCTCGTGCAGCTGGCGGCACTCTTCGTGGCGCTCCTCCTGGTCACGGCACTGGTCCCCAGGCGCCTGGGCGTCATCGCCGACGCCTTCCCGCGCAAATGGGGATGGGCGCTGCTGGCCGGGCTCCTCGCCTACTCCGGCGTCGTCCTCGGCTGCATCGTCCTGGCCATCACGCTCATCGGCATCCCGCTGGCGATCGCCCTGGGCTTCGCCATGAAGGTGGTCAAGTGGCTCGGCCTGGCTTCGATCCTCTATCTCATGGGGCACACCGCCGGTCGCAACCTGTTCAAGCGTGAGCTGCCCCACCTGGCGTCGGTCCTCGGTGGATTCGTGGTCTATTCCCTGTTCTCGCTCATCCCCCTGTTCGGCTCCGCCTTCGGCATGATCATGAGCGTCCTCGCCGTCGGGATCGCCGTCCTGACCCGGTTCGGATCGGAGGAGCCCTGGGGCAGGAGCGGGGCGCCGACGAGCGGTGTCGGCTCTCCGCCGCCGGGCGCGCCGCCGACCGGCGTGTATCCGCCGGTCTCTCCCGGCACCGCCGCGCCCTGACCAGGACCGTCTACGCGATCCGGACGTACTCGAAGTCGAGGGACTTGCCGTTGATCCCTTTGGAGGGAGGGGCGATCCAGCTGGCGATCTTTCCGGGGGTGTGGACAGGCTGCATCAGGCTCTTGACGTAGGCGCGGTCCGCTTCGGAGGGGAGCCACTGGTCGCGGCGCTCCTCCCACTCCTCCCTGGCGATCGGATCGCCCTGGGGGGTGAAGTGCATCCCGGCGTAGATCCCGAACCTGCGATGGAAGCGGCGCGACGGGAGGGCGAGCCGGAAATCGAGACCCGCGTCGGCGATGGTCTTGTTCCAGATGTCGATGGCGCGCTGATTGTCCTCGATGTAGGCGTCGCGCAGGATCTCGTTCATCGCATTCCTGAGCGGCACTTCCTTGCGCACCAGACGGCCCTCCTCGGGCACCGTCATCGGGTAGAC
>JBIOWS010000247.1:0-2903 GCA_044868745.1 Candidatus Polarisedimenticolia bacterium | reverse complement strand
CGCGCCCGACGCTTACGACGTGTCCTACCCCCTGGGAATCGAGGCGGCCGGGGGCATCGCGCACTTCGATTACCGCGAGAGCAGGACGCGCCACGGGGGTGGGCTCGGGAACGTACCGTTCGTTCGCGACGGGCCGGTCGATCAGCGCGACGCGGTAATCGAAGTGCGCGATGCCCCCGGCCGCCTCGATTCCCAGGGGGTAGGACACGTCGTAAGCGTCGGGCGCGCCAATGAGGGGGTTCACAGGCGACAGGTATCGTCTGGGGAAATTCCCGATCGGCATCGCGATCCTGCCCGCTTCGAGCCTCAAACGGAGGGGGGCACGGAGCGTGTAGCGCAGGAACGCCTGCTCGATTTCGACCTTCACGTCCTCCTCTTCGCTGGCCTTGCCCCCCTCAGTCTCCGCCAGGACGAAGCCGAGCAGGTTGGGATGGATCTGAGCGGCGGTCCAGAGCCGGACGCGCCAGGCGGGGGCGGGGTCGCCCTCGTTCTTACTGAGCAGCCGGGAACCGGAGTCGGTGTTCCAGAATTCGGTGTCGAGCAGACCCTTGACGAGGACCCGTTCCTGCGCCGGGGCGGGCGAGGCCGCCAGAAGCGCCAGGGCGGCCGCAAGCCGCACGACCGCTCCGGCTCTCGGGGGAGAGGGGCCCCGCCGCGGCCTCCTCTCGGCTCGCTCAGGACGTCGGTTGGAGCGCATGAAAGGTCTCCTCGAGCGCCGTGACGTACTCGCCGATCGAGAACGGTTTCAGCAGACACCGCCTCTGGACCCTCTGGAGGAACATCTGGGTCGCTTCGGCGGCCGTGTCGCCGGTGACGAACACGAAGCCTCGCGTCGCGGCCGGACGGTTCGTTTCCGCCCAAGCAAACAGATCCTCTCCCGAGACGCCGCCCGGCATCTTCAGGTCCGAGACGATGAGGTCGAACTCCCGGCGCTTCAGCCACTCGATCGCTTCCTCGCCGGTCTCGACGCCGACCGCCGAGGCGCCCACCGATCGCAGGATCTCCATCTGCAGCTCGAGGACGCTGGGCTCGTCGTCGACGACGAGCACGGAGGCGGCCAGGGGCTGCTTCGCCTTGAGCGAAGGGGCGCTCTCCTTCCGGGTCGTCTCCGCGATCGGCGTTTCGTCCGCCGCCGGAAGCGCCACGTGGAACCTGGCGCCGCCCTCCGGGACGTTTTCGGCGGTGATCTCGCCGCCGTGGTTGTGCACGATGGCGTAGCCGATGCTTAGCCCCAGGCCCGTTCCCTGGCCGACCTTCTTGGTGGTGTAGAAATGATCGAACACCTGCTTCGGGCTCGCCATGCCAGGCCCGTTGTCGGAGAAGGTGACGGTCGCCATGTCTCCCAGGGCGGCGGTGCGGATGGCCAGCATCGGCTGGCCCTTGATCTCCTTCAGCGCGTCGTAGGCGTTGTTGATGATGTTGAGGAACAGTTGCTGGAGCTCCAACTCGTTCCCCATCAACCGGATCGGCGAGGGTGCGAGGTCGAGGTCTATGCGCATCCCGCTGGTGGTGAAGTCATGCAGGCGCAGCGCGACGGTGTCGCGGATCACCTGGTTCAGGTCGAGGCCTGCTCTCTGGCCGCTGTCCCGGTGCGCGATCTTGAGCAGGTTTCGGACGAGGCCCACGATCCGCTGCCCGTCCCGGCCGACCTTTTCCAGCCGCCCGCGTACCTCCGGATCCAGTCGCCCGTCGGACAGCAGGATCTCGATGTTGCCGACCACCCCGGTGAGAGGGTTGTTGATTTCGTGCGCCGCCCCGGACAGGAGCCGGCCGAGAGCGGCCAGTTTCTCGGACTCCTTGAGCCTGTCCAGCGTGTTCAGCTCCTCCCTGGCGTTCGTCATCAGTTTCTGCTCGTGCTCGAGAAGCGAATCGATGAGTCGGTTGTAGGTCTCATTGAGCGTCCGCACCTCGCTGCTCGCGCGACTGCTGTCGAAGCGGTGCGATCGGTCGCCGGTCTCGGCCACCGAGCGCATGAACGCCACGAAGCTGTCGAAGGGGCGCAGGATCGACCGCGAGACCTTCCATGCCGCCAGGCCGGCCAGTATCGTGGCGAGGGATCCGCACAAAAGAAGCGCCAGGAGAAGCGACCGATTCGACTCGCCGATGGCCCGCGTCAGCGAATGCAGGAGGTGGAGGGTGACGCGCTGGCCGGCCTCGTCGGAGCCGAGCGGCAGCCGCGCCGCCACGTACTCCTCGTCCCCCAATCGCAACACCGCCGGCGCGGGGATGGCGCCCGACTCCGCCGGTCTGGCCGAATCCAGGCCGGACTCCACCCCCGGAGGATGGCCAAGGGTCGAGGCGATCACTTCGCCGCCGAGAGTCACCACGATCTCGCTGTCGAACGATTGCCGCAGCGCCATGGCGAAGCGCTGGTCGATGCGGTCGCCGAGGGTCAGGGTGCCGATGATGAAACCCTGCAGGACGATCGGCACGCAGCCCACCTGGAAGTGCTGGCCCTCGAAGTCCAGAACGGCGAAGTTCTGATCGCCGATCGGAGCATCCTGCAGGAGCGCCTTGAGCACGATGGATCGGGACGACAGATCCGCGCCGTACGTGGGCCCTCCTCCGGCCGGTCCTCCGGTCGCCAGGACCTTCCCCTGCTGGTCGGTGACGATGAGCAGGTCCCTGCCGAGACCCACGGCGATCCTTGCCGCCTCCTTCTGTATAGTGGTGAGGAGATCGGGCCGTGAGCGGCCGCCGGGAGAGGACTCCGACTGGAAGGTCTCCATGGCCGCCCTCAAGGTGGGACTGTCGGTCATCAAGGTCGAGGTCCGGATCAGTTGCTCCAGACCCCGCTTTTGCAGGTTCAGGATCGTTCTTTGCTGGTGGGCCAGCGCGTCCGCCAGAAGCCGTTTGGTGCTCCGTCGGATCTCAACGCTGAGGACCAGGAACGCCGCGGCGAC
>JBIOWS010000246.1:0-2713 GCA_044868745.1 Candidatus Polarisedimenticolia bacterium | reverse complement strand
AACCCCGCAGAAAAAGAAAGGCGCCCAGTGCCAGGGGGATCACCCGGATCGAGGTGAACGTCCAGAACCCGAGTCCCAGCGCCACCCCCCAGGCCAGATGGTCGCGCATCCGTCCCGTCTCGACGGCGCGCAGGAAGAATCCGACCGCGGCGATGGCGAACAGCGGCGCCAGGATCGTCCTCAGGCCGACCCGGCTGTACAGCAGGTGCCAGGGAGAGACGGCCAGGAGGACCGCCGCCAGAAGCGCGACTCTCCATCCGAAGCGGCTGCGCGCGAACAGGTAGAGCGCCAGGATGGACAAAACACCGGCCCGGACCGCGACGCTGCGCAGCGGGAAGACCAGCTCCATCAGAAGGTCCTTGACGAACCTGGGCTGCAGTCCGAACCCCGCCGGCATGGCGCGCAGGAAATTGAGGCCGACGCCGGGATGGCGGTAAGCGAAGGCGGCGAGATAATGGAACATCGTCTCGCGGTTCAGCCCTGTCATCGTCAGGGTCGCGAACGGCTTCCCCTCGACGATCTCGCGCACCTCGATCGCATTGATCGCTTCGTCGTTATTGAGCCCCCAGGGGATGAGGTCGATGCGATAGAGCCGCAGATAGAGTCCGCCCAGCAGGACGAACGCCACCAGCCCAAATTCGAGGCCGCGCGGCAGCGCTGCTGGACGGTCCACACCGTCGCTACCGGGGGTGGAGGTCGGCTCGGCGCGCCGCTCCCGCGCCAGGCGCCACAGCACGAGAGCGCCCGCCACGGCGTACAGCGCCGCCCCCGGAATCAAGCCGCGGTAGAAGCCGAGAGCCTTGTGCGACAGGAGGAATTGGCCGCAGATGGCGGCAGACACGGCCAGGACGAGGCCGAGCGATCTCAGCGACCGGTCGAGGCGGCCGACCGACCCGGAGGAGTCGGTCCGCCCCCCCTCCTTTTCCTTGGCGTTCATCCTCCGGCCGGTTTCCATCCCCTCCCCGCTCTACGATTCCCGATCAGTCGACGTAACCGAGGGATCTTAGTCGCTCCCTGATTTCATCGTCCAGGATGATCTCCTGGTCGGGCGCCGCGGGACGGATGCGCCAGATGAAGAACCCGACATCGGTCCCCTCGCGGTACGCCGGCTTGGCGAAGGCCGCCTCGGTGGCCGGGATCCCCGCCAGGCTGAATGGCAGGCTCGGCGGTCGGTCGTTCCTCCCACCCAGGAAGACGCTCTCCGGGAGAGGCTTGCCGTCGATCAGAAGCTGAAACTCGACGGCCGCTTCGTCGGGGGCTGTGGTGAACGAAAAACCGCCGGTTCCCGCCTGGACGGCATCGTCGAAGGTCAGAGTGTCCCCGCCGTTGATGGCGTACCCGTGGGCGGGGCGGAAGAGCGGAACGACAGAACGGAGGATCCCGCTGGTCCTGATGCGCCCTTGGAACCGGCGTCGCGCGCCGTCGCTGCTCCATCTCAGGTTCCAGCCGCCGGAAAGGACATCGACCTGGGAGAAGAGCGCCCGAGCCAGCCGCCGCTGCTCGTCCGGCCTGTTCTCCGACAGGTCCCGCCGTTCGAGGGGATCCGCCTGCAGGTCGTACAGCTCCGCGCGGTTCTCGTCCATGAACTGGATCATCTTGAGCGCTCCGATGCGGACCGCTTTACGGTAGGCATTGAGCCTCACGGTTTCGCTCACGAGCGGACGATCGTCTCCGAGGACCGGGGTCGATTCGTCCGCCGGCGCGGTGCGCACCGCACCGGCGGGTCGCAGGTCGGGGACGAGGGACCTGCCCTGCAGGCCCCCCGGCCGCCCGAGGCCGGCGAGCTCGAGGATGGTCGGGAAGAGATCGATCCCGCTCACCGGACGCGCGACCCGGGACCCGGGGGCCGCTGCGTCCTCCACCCGGCGACCACTCACTCGAAGGGTGGCAGGCCGAACGATGATCAAGGGGACGCGAATCGACTCCTCGTACAGCCAGCGGCCGTGTCCCATCGAACCGTGCTCCTTGAACTCCTCGCCATGGTCGGCGGTCAGCAGGATCCAGGCGCGCTTCGCGCGCCCAGCGCCGACGAGCCCTTCCAGGAGACGGCCGATCTGGTCGTCCACGAAGCGGATCTCCCCGTCGTAACGATCGATGAGGAACCGCCTGTAGTCCTCCGGGATCGGAATGAGCGGGTCCTGGAACTTCGAGATCGAATCGTGGGACGCATCCAGCGGGCCGCCGTAGGCGCTCGGGAAGAGCTCGCTGTACCTCCGGGGCGGGGCGTACGGCCAGTGCGGGTCGAAGTAGTGCACGAAGAGGAACAAAGGGCTGCGACCCTGGCGCCCGAGCCAGGACAGGGCCTCGTCGGTCACGCGGTCGGCGGTCGGCTCCATTCCCGCTTCGAGGTGGTATCCAGGCTTCGACAGCCCGAAGTCCTCGAAAGTCAAAAAGCCGCGCGCGAAGCCGAACGGCCGGGACACATAGACGTGCGAGACGAACGCGCCGGTGGAGTACCCGCCGCTGCGCATCGTCTCGGCCAGCGTGGTGACGCCCGCGGCCAGCTTCAGCCCGTCGTTCTCGACCCGGTGGTTGGAGGGATAGCGCGACGTCATGATCGACATCACGGAAGGGAGGGTCCAGGGCGCGGTCGACCAGGCGTTGTCGAACACGGTTCCCTGCCGCGCCAGACGGTCGATGCGAGGGGAGGTGTCGCGCTCATACCCGTAGGCCCCCAGATGATCGGCGCGGAGAGTATCGACAACGATCAAGA
>JBIOWS010000245.1:0-7203 GCA_044868745.1 Candidatus Polarisedimenticolia bacterium | reverse complement strand
TGTTCGTCCCGACGTGCCGGCGGGTGGCGCGCACCGACTCCAGGATCAGCCGGCCGACGCGTCCGCTGGAGAAGCGGCGGAAGGGGGGGCCGATGGCTGTGGCGCTCAGGACGAGGTCGCGGTAGGTGAGGCCGGGCAGGTCGCGGCCGCGGCTGACGTTGCCCGGTTTGGGGGCGATCGCATCGAGCAGGCAGGCGGTCTGGGCGGCGGCCGCGACCAGCGCGGCCGGGCGGTCAGGCGCGCGGTGTTGCGGCACGGCCGGCTGGGAGTCGCGAGCGGACCAGGGAGGCGATCTCGAGGGCGAGGTCGATCGAGGTGGTCGCCTGCAGGGCGCTGAACCCGGGGATGCCGTTCACCTCCACGACCAGCCTCCTGCCATCCTCCGCCTCGATCAGGTCGACGCCGGCGTAGTCGGCGCCGACCGCGCGGCAGGCGCGCCGGGCCAGATCCTCTTCCTCGGGACGCGGTCTGTGTGCCGTGGCGATCGCCCCGGCCGCGACGTTGGTCTTCCATCCGTCTGCGGAGCGCCTCGCCGCCGCCACCACGCGGTCGCCGACGACGAACAGTCGGAGGTCCGAGTGACCGTGGGGGACGAACTCCTGGACGTAGAACACGCAGCGCTGCAGCTCCAGGGCGCGGAAGGCGCGCCGGGCCAGCTCTTCGTCTGAAACCCTGAAGATGCCGCGGCCGCCCGATCCGAGAAGCGGCTTGACCAGGACGTCCTGCATCTCCCCGAATGCCTCCATCGCCTCCTTGGAGCGTTCGGCCGCAACCGTGCGCGGCGTCGGCACGCCTGCATCACTCAGCAGCCGGGAGGTCCAGTGCTTGTCCACCGTCCGCTCGATCGCGCGCGGCGGATTGATCACCGGGAGGCCCCCGTCGGCCAGGAGGTGGAGGCAATCGACGCGGAACACCACCTGATCGAGAGAACCCGCCGGGATGATCCGGACCAGCAGGGCTTCGAGATCCTCGAGCGTGCGGCCGTCGGCCCGGATCCCGGGCGTCGGTCCGACGGTACCGGACAGGGAGGTGCTGTCGAGGCGGACCGCTTCGCAGCCGAGCCGCGACAGGGCGGCGGAGAGCGCCCGCACGTGCCGCCCGTCTCCCGAGGCGAGGATCCCCACGCGCGGCATCAATCCTCCGTGGCGCGCCTCAGGGCGCGGGGGCGATTCCGAACGAGCGCAGCAGCATCGTCTCGTCGGGAGCGCCGGCGGTGAACACCCGGCCGGTGGCGGCGTTGATGAAGGTGACGCGGGCCGGGCTGAACAGCATCGGATCGATCTTGTAGAAATCGCCGTGCGCGCGGAACAGGTCGTAGAACAGCCTGCCGTAATCTTTCGACGCCGACGAGGGGACCCGGTCGAGGACGCTCTCGATGCCGGCGTCTGGCGCACTGACCCAGAGGGTCACGCAGGCACCGTACAGGACCGCGTCGTTCGTCCTGCCGATCGCCCGCAGGGGGTCGGGGATCCCCGGGGCGACCGGGCAGGTGCCGGCGCCGGCGGTGATCGTCGTCAGGTCGAACGACAGCTCCATCAGCTTGTGCAGGGCGGTCTCGACGCTGCGCGCGGCGATCTGGATCGAGCCGACCAGGCTGCCGGTCGAAGCCGCGATGAGAGTCAGGGCGGAGGGGGCGATCCCGCACCTGGCGGCGACGAGGTCGGCCACCTCGGCGCCGGGCCGGGCCGTCGCCTCGAGGAGCAGGACCGTCCGCGCGGCGCGCGTCTTCAGCGGGTAGCGTTCGAACAGCGGCTCGACGGCCGCCACGGCCCGTGCCGGTCCCGATCCCATGGCGACGAATTTGCCCGCCTGGATCTTCCAGCCGGCGTACTGCGAGGCGATGCAGGCGACCAGCGGCGCATCCACGGCGACGGCGGCCTCCGGGAGAACGGCGGTCCCGAGCGTCCGGGCCTGAATCGTGACGCGGCCGAGTCCCCCCATGCACGCCTCGGCGAACAGGCGCCCCGCCTCAATCGACCCCGGGGCCGCGATGCCGGCGTCGATGAGCCGCGCTCCGTTCGGGAGCGTCGTGACCTCGATCCCGAGGGCTTCCGCCCGGTCCGCCATCTCGTCGGCGATCCGGCAGGCGTCCTGGCTGATCCGCCCCAGCGCCGCGATCACGATCGGACCTCGAGGGTGAGGATTTCCCCCTTACCCGATCCGGAGATATCCCCCACGTAGCGGCGGTACAGGCCGCCGCGCGCGCGCCGCGGGAGAGGGATGTCAGCCGCTTCGATCAAGTCGTAGTAGAGGTTCAGGAACGGCAGGCGCGAGGCGCCGGCGTCGAGAAAAACCGGAAGGGGCGCGTGGCCGCGCAGGCCGACGATCGTGCCCCTGCGCATGAGAGCGCCGGCCCCGGCGCCGAGCCGTCCGAAGACGAACAGGCTCCCCGCCAGCATGGAACAGCCTGCTGCGGGCCCTGCGTCTCCCGCGATCACGATGGTCCCCCGCCGCATCAGCATCCCCGCCATTCCGCCGGCGTCGCCGCGCACCAGGATCGTGCCACCGGTCATGCCCCGGGGGCGGCCGGGGAGCGGCGCCGCGAGGTGAGCACCCGCATCGCCCCGGATCTTCAGCAACCCTCCCGACATCCCCTGGCCCGCGTAGTCGCCGGCGCTCCCTTCGATCGACAGGACTCCGCCGCTCATTCCAGCTCCGGCCCTGGGGCCGACCGGGCCGCGCACGTTCAGGCGGCCGCGCGTCATCCCGGACCCCACCAGGGCGAAGCCGGAGAGATCTCCCTCCACCTCCACCTCCTCCGTCCCGTCCCCCCCGATGTCGAACAGATCTCCGAGTCGCTCCGACCGGTTCCCGACCTGGACCGGGAGGTCCTCCGCGGCGCGGCGCGGCAGGCCGGCGATCCGATCGGGGCAGAGGCCGGACGCTTCGACAGGGTAGCGGATCCCCGCAACCGCTCCTTTGAGTCTCAAGCGCGTAGGCATCCGGGGGACCGCCATCAATCGCGGCCCTTTCTGTTGCGCCGTCCGGCCCGCGCCGGGCGATCGAGAAGCGCCCTGAGGGGGATCAGGTGCTTGCCGAGCTTGCCTCCGTAATTGCCCGCGCTGACGCGGCGGATGCCGGCTCCGCAGGCGGCCCTGATCCCGACCGCCAGGGCGCGCTCCACCTCCGGGAGGGACAGGCCGTCGACGACGATCTCGAGCGTCGCCGCCACCTCCTCGGGGAGGGCCGTGTCGACCGATCGCCTGAGGGTGGGGCAGTAGCGGCTGTTGGTCGAGGCGATCAGTTTCCTGTACTTCGAGCCGACCTTGCTCCCGCTCCTGACGATCCCGCCGGGAAACGGCAGGATGACCCCCGCAACGGCCCGGATCGCCGTCGCCGCCCGCTCCGCCGCCGCGAGCGCTGCGGCGGGGCTCTCCCCCAGGATCAGGAAGTTCCCTCCCGCCACTCCCTGGCGCACCCCGAAGCGGTCGTCGACCACGAACTCGCCGTCCATCACCGGGATGCGCCAGAGACGCCGCGGCTTTCCGCCGGCCGTCAAGGCGCCGTCCAGGACCTTCGATACCTGGTGGCCGTCCCCGAAGAAGCGGATGAGTGAGCCGACGCGCACCGTCTCCTCCGACGGGAGGTCGTCGAAGCAGGCGGTCGTGGCGGCGGTCATCACGCACTGGCCGACGCGGCGCATCAGCTGCTCTTCCAGGGCTTCGGTCGAGCGCGCGAACAGGAGCGCCCGGACCCCCGGCCTGCCGTCCGGGGTCGGGCCCGGGGGCGGGCCTTCCAGCCCCGCCTCGCAGCCGCAGCCGATCACCGAGGTGGCGAAGCCGGTCATCGATTGTCCGGCGATCGTCGCCCAGCGCGCCGAGTCCGCTGTGATCAGCACGCGCGCCGCGCGCAGCGTGAACGCCTCGGCGTAGGTGTCCTCGATCAGCGTTCCGGCGATCTCCATGCGAGCGGGCCCTTCACCTGGTCGCGGGGCGGCAGGGAACCGTCTCGGCGCGCCGCAGCGCCCCGTCCGCCACCGGGTAGTCCTCGAACGGGACGGTGTAGTACGCCTCGAAGGCGTCCCGGATCTCCTTCTCGAGGTCGGCGCCCGCCCCGCCCGGGACCCGGGCCGGCGACGCGCACAGGGTCCGTCCCCAGCTCTCCCGCACGATCTCCCCGTCGCGCGCCACGACCTCGCCGTCCTTGAGGACGGCGATCGGCGTCGAGAACATCGCTTCGAGATCGTCGGAGGGGTTGTACAGGACGATGTCGGCATCGGCGCCCGGCCCCAGGTGTCCCTTGCTGTCCAATCCGAGCGCCCGGGCCGGTCCGGCGCGGGTGGCGATGGCGATCTCCTGCAGCGTGTATTCGCGGGTAATACCGGCGATCGTCGTCCTGTCCCTGACCCCCGGATGGAGCCGTGCGAGGGCGGTCTCGCGGAAGCGTCGGTCCATCAGCAGTCGGATGAGGTGAGGGTACGAGGTGAAGGGGCCGCCGTTCGGGTGGTCGGTCGTCAGGAAGACGCGCCAGGGATCGTCGACGAGAAGCATGGTCTCCAAACCGATCGCCCACTGCACGGCGCTCACCAGCCGGCTCTCCCGGTAGAGGTGCGGCACGACACCGCATCCCGTTTCGACTTCGATGTCCTGGTTGAGCCACTTCCGGCCGGTCGCCAGGTGCAGGCGGTGCTGGGCCGGCGCGTCCGCCGAGAGAGTCACGGCGGGCCCGAATAGCACCTGGCCGGCGTCCACCGTGGCCGTCGGATGCCCGTTGATCCAGGCCGCGATCTCCCTCGCCCGGCTTCGGAGGCCGCCGGGACTGTCCCCCCCGTAGCTGTGGAACTGCAGGTGCGTGAAGTGCACCGGGAGGTCCCGAAGCGCCTCCATGGTCTGAAGGGAGATGGTGGCATTGCCCGGGAGGCCGAGTCCGTTCATGTGCAGGTGCATCGGGTGCGGCAGGCCGAGGGCCCGGACGGCCTCGGCGATCGCCGTCACGGTCCGCCGGGCCGTGAGTCCAGGCACCGGCATCTCGTCGTCGAGCGCCGTGTTCCCGTGCGCCCCGCACTTCCAGGCCTCCACGCCGCCGGGATTCGCGACCTTGACGCCGAAGGCGCGCGTCGCAGCGACCAACCAGGCCACGAACGCCCTCAGCTCTTCGATCCGTCCCTCGCGAATGAGGCGCAGGGCGATTTCGTTGTTCCCTGTCAGGACGTAGAGACCCTTGTCCACGATCGGGATGGCGTCGAGGTCGGCGTGCGCGGCGTGGGCCGCGAGGGGGGCCACGGCGGCCTCCATGATCGTCGTGTACCCCATCCGGGCATACCGCTTCCCCGTATCGGAGAGCGTCGGCAGCCGCCGCCCCCCGTCCTCCGGGCAGAGGAGCCGGGCTGCGCCGACGGCCGGACCGGCGACGTGCGTGTGCACTTCGATCGCGCCCGGCATCACGACCAGGTTGCGCCCCTCGACGACAGGCGCCGAGTCGGACAGCGACTCCACCACCTTGCCGTCGCGGATGCAGATGTCCCCGATCTCCCCTGCGCGACCGTTCTTCGGATCAAAGATCCGACCGCCCCTGATTCTGAGCAAACGCTCTCCCCCCGCGCGTCAGCACCTGGTTCGTGATCGCCTCGATCACCTCCTCCTCGGCCGGCCGGGTCGTCGGCAGGACGGCCCGCAGCCGGACCGGCACCCCGTCGGCCCGCAGGGCGATCCCGGCCGCCGAGATCCCGGGCAACGCGGTCGGGATCCAGATGTCCGGGTCGCTCATCCCCTCCGGCAGCCGCGGCCCGATGGCGATCACCTTCGGCGCATCGCTGGCCCGGCCCGCCTTCGGCCCGCTTCGACCCGCGGCCGGCCGCCACGCGGAGTGCGCCCCGACGAGCAGCGTGACGTCGGTACGGCGATCGCCGATCATCCGCGAAGCGTCGAACTCGCCGGGGGCGAAGCGCGCAGCGCCGGTCGCGAAGCCGACGGCGCGCGGATACCCGGTCGCGCCGAGGAGCGCCGCCATCGCCCCGGCGACGTTCCCGCCCGCGCCGAGCGGCCGCGCCGCGCCGCGCCCGGCTCGATTGAGGTCGCGCGCCAGGAGGGCGAGGGCTGCGGCCACGGCACTCCCGTCCTCGGCGGCGGTCGCGGACGGGCTCCAGACGATGGCGGCGTAGCGCGCGGACCGCAGGCGCCCGGCCACCCGGCTTAGATCATCGACCGGCACACCGCCGATGTTCTTGCCGGCGGGGGCGTTCCCGGCCAGGAGCGCGCGAAGGGAAAGAATCACCTCCAGGTCGGATCCGGCGCGAACCGGCAGGAGCAGGTGCGCTCCTGCCGGGGAGCCGCTTCCCGTGGCGGAAGCACCGTTCCGACCGCCCGGAACGACGATCGTCGAGCGGGCTCCCGCCTCCGAAAGCGGCGTCCCTGGAGGAGACGAAAAAAAACGCGCCTGCGTCAGGCGCGGATCACAGCGCCAGAGCAGGAGCACGTCGGC
Source organism: Candidatus Polarisedimenticolia bacterium (assembly GCA_044868745.1). Taxonomy (GTDB): domain Bacteria; phylum Acidobacteriota; class Polarisedimenticolia; order Gp22-AA2; family Gp22-AA2; genus JBIOWS01. Next base: position 783 of record JBIOWS010000245.1, on the reverse strand, counting down.
CCGGTTCCGCACTTCGCCAAAGGTGGCCCCCGGCAGGCCGAAGGTCTGCAGGGCGAGGAGATCAGCCTGGATCGTCTCCGATCCCTCGATGTCCAGGCTGGCTCCTAGCGCCGCCGCAAGCCGGGCGGCCCGCCGGGCGGTCTCGACAGAACTGAGCCGGAGGCCGTAGACAAACGGCGCTCTCGCATTCAGGAGAGCCCCGCCCGCCGCGCCGATCGCCTCCGGAAGAGCGACCTCCCGCCTCCCCAGGCGCGGGGCATCACGTCCTTTTCGGCAGGCGACCACCTCGTCCCGGCAAATGTCACACCCGCCCTCCACCCCGAAGGAGCCGTCCTCCAGAGTTTCCAGGGTCATCTCGTCGCATGGCAAGCCGCAAAAATGAGGCCGGAGGCGCAGCGTGCGCGGCATCGCACGCTTGTATCATCGCCGGCCGAGGAAGGTCAACGACCCCGCCGCAGGAGTATACTGATCGCCACCATTCGACATGCGCCGGAGAAATGTGCACGGGACTTCTCCCGCCCCCTGAGGAGATACCGCCATGAAGAACCTGCAGCGTCCGCGCTTCATCCTCTTGCTGATGCTGACCGCGGCGGGAATCATCGGATCGGCCGTCACCCAGACCGATCCCGCGGTCCCGGTCCTCTACCGGCTGGGGTCGGAGAGCTTGCTCAATTTCAGCTGCATGGACGATCCGCGCTGCGTCTGCCCTGCGCGCCCAGCGTTCCCCATGAACGGGACCTTCGTCCTGACGCCGGCGGGCATCCAGGACGGGGTCGCCGTCTA